>JALTUD010000449.1 GCA_027047735.1 Flavobacteriales bacterium
ACATCCTCTATCAAGATTCGAGGCAGTGTCAATATTTCTAAATCGTATTTCCCTACAATATATTTATCGGTATGATTGGCTTGCTGAATGTTTAACGTTTTCATTTCTCCCGCTTTGCGAACCACACAACTAATATTAGTGTATTTATTATTGTCTCCTTGTACTTTTATCTGTAACGAACCCCGAGGTGTGCTTAACTCTATAATGTTATGAGTACCTGCCTTTAGCTTTATATTTTCTTTCACCTGTGGCGGAGTTGTATGCACTACCATCTTGTATGTATAAAGCGGATTGAGAGCAATGGTATCGGGAACTTGCTTACGATTAATGGTGTGCATATAATTCTTTATCAATTTTCCGTTTTTTTGATTGTAAAAAGATAAGGTTACATCGGTTTCTTTCGGTTGATTATGCACATCTAAAAGGTTTACTTGTACCGTTGTATTGTTCAAGGCTTGACTAATGACAAAATTCAATACACTTTTAAATGAATCTTCAGTTTCGGCACTTAAAAACTCGCCAATACATTCAAATTGACTTAAATAACTCGTATCTAACCCAAGACCAATAATAAACGGCTTTAGTTTTATATTCTTTTCGCGTAAAGCACGAGCCACCGCACAAGGATCTTCATCGCAAGCCTCTATCCCGTCGGAAATAAGTATAATAACATTTCTACAGTTATCACATTCAGGAAAATCGGCAGCAGCATATTCCAGAGAACGGGCGATTGGAGTTGTACCCTTAGGTTGCAACCCTCTAATCTTGTTTTTTATTCGGTTAATGTTTTCAATTCCTCCCGCAATAGGAACTTCCAATTTTGTATCCGAACAATCTTGATGACCGGGAACGATACGCGTTTGATGTCCGTACATTCGCAACCCCAATTCAATATTCTCCAACCCTTTTAAACTATCTAAAGTTTGGGACATTAATTGTTTAGCAACTGCTATTTTACTGCTTTTTTCCCATTGGGCGTTCATACTATTTGAACCGTCAAAGATAAATAGTATCCGGGTTTTGGATGCTTCTTGAGAGAATAGAACTTGTGCATTAGCTATACTAAACGCTAATATTACAAGTATAAAAAAAGACTTCATCATATCAATTATTTTCTCTCAAGTATTCAATAATGATTCCAAAATTCTATTAGCCGTTAATAATCACCCAAAGTTTCGGGGTTTTGAGCTAAAGCCAACGCTAATTGCTCATCATTAGGAGGTGAACCGTGCCACTTGTGTGTTCCCATCATAAAATCAACACCATTTCCCATTATTGTTTTCATAATAATAACAATTGGTTTTCCTGCTCCTGTTAAAGATTTAGCTTTTTCTAAGGTCGAAATCACTTCTTTCACTTCATTACCGTTCATATGAAGCACCTCCCAGCCAAAGGCTTTCCATTTTGCCGTTAAATCACCAAGCGGAAGCACGTCGTCAATATCTCCGTCAATTTGTTTATGATTATAGTCAACCGTAGCAATAATATTATCTACCTTTTTACCCGCAGCGTACATTGCAGCCTCCCAAATCTGCCCTTCTTGCAACTCCCCGTCACCATGAAGCGTATAAACCAAACAATCATCACCATTCATTTTTTTTGTCAAAGCAGCACCAATCCCCACAGACAAACCTTGTCCCAACGAACCACTTGCAATTCTGACCCCCGGTAAACCTTCATGCGTAGTTGGATGCCCCTGCAAACGAGTGTTTAATCTCCTAAAAGTAGCTAACTCTTTCACGGGAAAATAGCCCGAACGAGCCAAAACACTGTAAAAAACAGGTGAAATATGTCCATTCGATAGAAAAAACAAATCTTCTCCCACTCCATCCATAGAAAAAGACGAAGGATTATGCCTCATTATTTTATGGTATAACACAACCAAAAACTCAACACATCCCAAAGAACCTCCGGGATGACCGGATTGAACATCGTGAACCATTCTAACAATATCCCTTCTGGTTTGCGTACAAATTTTCTCTAAATTTTCAACTTCGTGCATCTTTTTGTATTTAAAAATCGTCTATGCCACAAATGTAAACTATTTTTAGAACAACACCATTGAAACATTGAAAAAAGCTAACTGAGATAATTAGGGCATTACCCTCATCTACAAAAACAATATATCGCTCTTGCGAAACATTGTTTTTGTAAATGAGGGTCGGGCTATCACTACTCGCTTTTTTTGCTTGCAAACAGCAAGCAAGCAAAAAAGAGCTCAAACACGCCGTTCTATCCCTAATGCAAAAGCGAAAAACTCAATATTATAAATTCTCAAAACAATTATTTACAAGAAAATAGTATATTAGCGGTTTGAAAAAATATGAACAAGATGATAAAACAATTTTTTATAGGCGTATTTGTCTTTCTAAGTACAGCAGGAGCAATGGCTCAAGAGCAAAAAATAGACAAACGATTAGAACAAAAATACTCAGTAGCAGAGTTGAAAAAAATTCAAAAAGAAAATCCTCAACAATTGCAATATTTGAATTTCGTGGTTGATAAAGGATTTACGGTGATGCCTTATCCAAAATCAAAAGGGACTCCTAAAGAAATATTAGGAGAAGTAACCGTCAAAGATCTAAAAAACATCAACATCTACGAGTTAGGTTTAGACGTTCTAAAAGACAATTGGCAATATTACAAGATTAAGGGAACAGATGAACTTTTGGTTATCTATTCAGAAGACTATATCAAAGAATACCTACTAAAAAAATAAGACAGATAGCGATGAAGAAAATTATATTAACAGGTATTATGGGAATTGTTGGTTTGTTGTCATTCGGACAATCAACAACCATAGCAGACAACGACACGCTTTGTGATTGTTTAAATTCCGGCAGTATATTTAACGCGGGAACACCTAACTTTACAGATGCACAAGGGTCATCTAATTACGCACCGAACAGCAACGACACAATAACATTTTGCCCGGATGCAGGTGCATCAAAAATATCCGTTGCTTTTGCCACTAATATTGGATACACTTGGGATGTGGACGCATCCGACACTTTGTATGTTTATGATGGGCCGAACACTTCATCACCATTAATTGGAGCATACAATTCTGCCACCAATCCAAACGGTTTTAATGCACAAGCCTCTTGGAGTAACCCAAGCGGTTGTTTAACTTTTGTGTTTATCAGCGACGGAGCAAATGAAGGTACAGGATGGAATGCCAAAATAGGATGTGCAAACCCACCTCAACCTTATATTATACATATGACTGGATATATAAACGGTCAAGCAAATGGAGCAGGAGACAATCTTAGTGACTTAACACCTGCTGATACCGGTTACGTGGATGTTTGTTTAGGAGATTCAGTAATGTTTGTAGCATCGCCTGAATTTCCATATGACCCTTCAGTTACAGGAACCGGTGGATATGACCAAATAAATACACATACTATTTTTTGGGAAACGTCAAGTGGAGATACATCCAGCAATGATACTATGTGGTTTAAACCACCCGGACAAGCAGGATATTTAATTACCTTGACAGTAAAAGATACTTTTCCTCAAACTCAGTCTATACAAAGTATTGTAAGAGTTTCAACAACTCCAAGCTTTGCAACATGTCATGCTTTAAACGATACAATTTGTGATGGACAAGCTACAGAATTAATAGGAGGTATTATCCCCGGTGATACTGTTGGTGTTGATCCCACAACAGGAGCTGTAGAGTTAGGAGGAACTTTTGCAACTCTTACCTATCTTCCGGATGGTTCTGGACAAAACTACACAACAGATATTGCTATTTCCGGATTTCCTGCTGGGTTAACCATCCAAAATGCTACTGATATTCAAAAAATATGCTTAAGTATGGAGCATTCTTTCTTAGGTGATTTAGAAATGAAACTAACTTGTCCGAATGGGCAAAGCGTAGATATTTTTAACGCTTATAATGGTTTTGGCGGACTGTTTTCCGGAGGCTTTGGTGGAGGTGGAACATATATCGGTGGTGCTTACGACGGTAATACAGGAAATGTCGGAGTCTGTGAAGAATATTGTTTTTCAGAACTTCCTGCAGCTTCACCTAGTTGGGCTACTTTAGCAGCAGGTTCCGGTATTCCTACCGTGCCAGCTTCAGGACCTTCAACCGGTTCAATGATAACTCCCGGAATGTATAATCCGGAAGATTCTTTTTTACCGGCATTGCAAAATTGCCCGATAAATGGAAACTGGACTATCACAGTTCGAGATAATCAAGGTATCGATGATGGTTTTATTTGTGAATGGGGTATTTTCTTTGATGCTACCTTAAATCCGAATAATGAAACCTACACCCCTGTTATTGTTGATGAATTTTGGTCGCCGGATCCTACTATTTTGGCAGGAACAAACGATACAGCTGTAATAGTAGTACCGCCTCTTGGTACAACCGGATACGTATTTAATGTAACCGATGACTTTGGCTGTCATTATGATACAACGATAAATGTAACGGTAATACCGGGACCTTCAATTAGTGCTCCTACAACCGGTTGTATGGGGAATAGTGTTCAATTCACTAACACTTATGCTCCTGATGGTGGACAGTGGGTATATTCTGGCCCGGGTAATTTAAATTTCTCTCCCAATACCACTTTTATAAACCCTGCGGTATCAGTAGATGTACCGGGAACTTATACCCTAACCTTTATGGATAACCAATGTAATGATACGGTTTCTCAACAAATTACCTTTATTCCATTACCTTCAATAAATATCCCTATATCTTCAGACACAATTTGTAGAGGAGACTCCTTGGTTGTTGTTGCTCAATCCAGCGATCCGAATAACGTTGTTTGGAATACAACCCCGCCACAATTAGGCACTACTGCTGTGTTGAGTAAAGACAGTACTTATACTGCTGTTGTTACCAATCAATGTGGAACTGATTCGGATGATTTTCAATTATTTATTATAGATTGTAGCGTTCCTAATGTTATTACACCAAATGGTGATGGAGTAAATGATTACTACTATACAAATATTGCAGAAAATTATAGTGATACGCATTTTACCGTGTTTAACCGTTGGGGTAGAAAAGTTTATGAGAAAG
>JALTUD010000450.1 GCA_027047735.1 Flavobacteriales bacterium
GGTTTATCGTGTAACGCAATCTGATACGCCTTTCCCGTTTGCTAAACCTTTAATAGAAGAGGCTTTACCTAATGTAAAGAAATTGATAGAAGCGATAAAAAGCGTGCTTTACGTTAGTTGATTGAGTGGCAAGAGGAGTTGGATAATTAAATTAAAACAAAGTAAAATATGCACATTGCAATAGCAGGAAACATTGGTGCAGGAAAAACAACTCTAACCAATTTGCTTTCCAAACACTACGGATGGAAACCACATTTTGAAGATGTGGAGGAAAATCCTTATTTATTTGATTTTTATGATGATATGCAACGTTGGGCGTTTAACCTGCAAGTGTATTATTTGAACAGTAGATTTACTCAAATTCAGGATATAAAGCAAAGCGAAGAAACGATTATTCAAGATAGAACCATCTATGAAGATGCTTTTATTTTTGCTCCCAATTTGCATGCTATGGGCTTGATGACGACAAGGGATTTTGAGAATTATTTTTCGTTATTCAACTTGTTGGAATCATTTATTTCGGCTCCTGATTTGTTGATTTATTTAAGAGCAGGTGTGCCGAAGTTGGTGCAGAATATTCAAAGTAGAGGAAGAGAGTACGAAGAAAGTATTCGCTTGGATTATTTGAAAAGATTGAATGAACGCTACGAAGCATGGATTTCTACTTATGACAAAGGAAAACTGTTGATTGTAGATGTAGAGAATGTTAACTTTAAAGAAAGTCCGGAAGATTTAGGAAAAGTAATTCAGCAAATTGATGCTGAATTACATGGATTGTTTTAAAAAAAACGAAGGCCTCATAGTTCAATGGATAGAACAAAAGTTTCCTAAACTTTAGATGCAAGTTCGATTCTTGCTGAGGCTACTAGGAACGTCTATTTTTTTTTAAGGATAGGCGTTCTGTGTTTATAATTTCTATGAGAACGATAGGTTTTATTTTATCAGTATTTTATTCTGCGTCTTGGCTGTTCGTGTCGCTTTTGTTTGTTTATTTTACGGCTACTACCACCAATGCTCAGGTATTTAATGAGGTAACACGTCCGGCAATGAACAGAGGTACAGAAGATTTTTTGAAAGATTATCTTTCGATAAAATATCCGGATGTTGAATTTAAGGATTTTATTTACGTTGGAGTAAAACGACAAGAGTTGTATTTGTTTAGAGACGGGAAACTAATCAAAATATTTAAGGTTTCTACATCCAAAAAAGGAGCGGGTTCCGTCGCAAATAGTGAAATGACTCCGGTTGGTCTCCATAAAATAAACGGTAAATACGGAGCGGATGTTCCGATGAACGGTATTTTAAAACATAAAAAGTTTACCGGTGAAATAGCAAAAATAGAA
>JALTUD010000451.1 GCA_027047735.1 Flavobacteriales bacterium
CTTATGTAAGAAACTTTAAGTATAATCCAATGGAGTACTATGATTTGAGTATCGTTTACATAAAACCTTTAACAAAGGAAGAGGTGCTTGAACAACAAAAGAGAGATAATTTTCAAGAAGGGTTGTAGTTTTGTTATACCTTTTCGAGATTCAACTCAATTTTACGAACTCTGTTTTCGTAGTTGGTATTTAATACTTCTTTAAAACGTTTTAGTAGTTTTTCTTTTTGATTCAGGTCTATTTCTTCTGCGTCAACCATTAGTACGGGATAATCCTGTTGTTGCTTTAGAAAATCTGTGTAGGCATCCTCTACTTTTTGAAGGTATTCATGTGATATTCCGGTTTCGTATTCTCGTCCTCTTTGTAATATGTTTTCTTTAAGTTTTGAAACCGGACGATTCAAATAAATCATTAGATCGGGTTGGGGTAATGTTTTGTAAAGAGAATATACCAATTGTTCGACTAATAGATAATCTGCTTTTTCTAAGTTCATTTTTGAAAAAATCAAACTTTTGGTTGGTGTGTAATCGCTGATGATTAAGTCGTGTTTGTCCTTGTGAAACAGGAATAACTGTTTACTTCTGTCTAAAATAAATTGGACTTCGGCATGTAATATAAAATCTTTGTTTTTATAAAATTCTTTTAGGAAATCATTTTCTTCAAATTCTTCCAATAATAAAGAGGTGTTGAAGCTCTTTGAAAGAAAAGTAGCTAAGGTTGTCTTGCCTGCACCTATATTACCTTCTATTATGATATGTTTATATTTTAACATTTGTTTTTACTACTTTTTCGGGATTAGAATGAAGAATGTCTAATAATTCCTTTGTGGTTTTCTGTTGGGATGGCACTTTGATGTTTGGTGCTATTTCAGCTACGGGAAGTAGGCAAAATTTTCTTTCAGCCATTCTGGGATGTGGTACTGTTAATCGTTTTGTTTGTATGCTGTTTTCTTCGATTAATATAATGTCTATATCTATGGGGCGGTCGGTGTAACGAACAGAAGGGGTTCGTTCTCGGCCTAATATGGTTTCTACACGTAGGCATGTGTCTAATAGTTCTAACGGAGGCATAAAAAACTCAACTTCAATAGCAAGGTTCAAGTAGGGGTTTGAGGATTCGTATCCGATGGCTCCACTTTCGTAAACGCTTGATTGTTTTCTTTTTTTTATTTTGTTTTTTTCGAGCAATTCTATTGCATTTCGTAGATGTTGAATACGGTTTCCTAAATTACTGCCTAACAATAAAATTGCTCTCATGCTCAAAGTGTTGGTCTTTTATTTCTCTTAAAATGGTAAGCGTATTGCAAAATTACATTTTCAACTTCTATTGAGTGGAGATTTATCAAAAAGAAATTAGTTTTTGGAGCATTTTGAAAATATCTGTTTTTATTTATCTTCTAAGAAAAATAAAATCCATTTTCTTCGCACTTACCTGACTCGCGTTAGGGATAGAAACGGCATCCTTTTGCCCTCCCTCCTTTTGGAGGGCAAAAGATATAGTGGATAGCCCGACCCTAAAAACAAAAAAGAGCGTTTCCTGAAAGGATATGCTCTTTTTTGTTTTTAGGGGAACGCCCAAAAGCTCGAGTTAAAACTTCATTTCAGGAATTTCTCCTTCGATGATTAGTTTGCCTTCTGTTGCTTTTTGTATTTCTTCTACGCTAACGCCTGGTGCTCTTTCGATTAGTTTAAATCCGCCTTCAGGAAGGACTTCTAATACAGCCAAATTCGTAACTATTTTTTTGACGCAATTTACTCCTGTTAGAGGCAGGGTACATTTTTTTAACAGTTTGCTTTCTCCTCTTTTGTTGGTGTGCATCATGGCTACGATGATGTTATCTGCACTGGCTACTAAATCCATCGCTCCGCCCATTCCTTTGACCATTTTACCGGGGATTTTCCAATTGGCTATGTCGCCGTTTTCTGCGACTTCCATTGCTCCGAGAACGGTTAATTGGACGTGTTGTCCTCTTATCATGGCAAAACTGGTTGCCGAATCAAAGAAAGAAGCTCCGGGAAGGGCTGTAATGGTTTGCTTTCCGGCGTTGATTAGGTCGGCATCGACTTCGTCTTCGGTAGGGAAGGGACCCATGCCTAATATTCCGTTTTCGGATTGAAATTCCACTTCGATTCCTTCGGGTATATAATTGGCTACCAAGGTGGGGATTCCTATGCCTAAGTTGACGTACCAACCGTCTTGTAGTTCTTGTGCTATGCGTTGTGCTATTTGTTCTTTTGTCAACATTTCGTATGTTTTAATCCTTTCTTATGGTTTTCTTTTCAATTCTTTTTTCGTAATCTTTTCCTTGGAAAATTCGTTGTACGAATATACCCGGTGTGTGTATTTCGTTGGGGTCGAGCTCACCTGCTGGTACTAACTCTTCTACTTCTGCAATGGTGATTTTTCCTGCCATTGCCATAAGTGGATTGAAATTTCTTGCGGTTGCTTTATAGATTAGGTTTCCTTCGGTGTCTCCTTTCCATGCTTTTACGATGGCGAAATCGGCCGTTAAGGCTGTTTCTAAAATGTGTGGCTTGCCGTTAAATTCTCGTACTTCTTTGCCTTCTGCTACTTCTGTTCCGTAGCCTGCCGGTGTAAAGAAAGCGGGGATTCCTGCTCCTCCTGCACGGCATCGTTCTGCTAAACTTCCTTGTGGTATTAAATCTACTTCTAATTCTCCGCTTAACATTTGGCGTTCGAACTCGTCGTTTTCTCCTACGTATGAGGAAACCATTTTTTTGATTTGATGTTTTTTTAACAATAATCCCAATCCGAAATCGTCCACTCCTGCATTATTGGAAATGCAGGTTAGTCCGGTAACTTCTTTTTCGACCAATTCGGCTATACTGTTTTCCGGAATACCGCATAGTCCGAATCCTCCGAGCATAATGGTCATTCCGTCTTGAATGTCTTTACACGCTTCGTGTGCGTCTTTTACAACCTTGTTCATAATGTGTCTATCTTTTTTACTCCCTAAAGATAGCTTTTTTCTTGTAAATTGATTCATTATTTTTTAAAAAAGGAAGAGGTGTACTAAACGTTTAGTACACCTCTTTATTTAACACTATGAAAACAGAATTATAAACCAAAACCTACATATCCTTTCATTCCGTTTGGATAAACTCCTTCTACTAAAACGCCTCCTTTTTTGTTTTTGAAAAATTCGACTACTTCTTTCGGTGTATAAACCGGCTTTTTGTTTAAGTGTGTGATTACAAAGCCTTTGGTGATTCCTGCACTTCGTAATTTACCTGCTTGCAACTTATCTATTTTTACACCGTTTTTGATTCTCAGTGCTCTTAATTCTTGGTTGTTTAAAGGTTTGAAATCTGCACCTAAAATACTGAATTTGTTTAGTTCTTCTTTGCTTACTAAATTTGTTTTTCCTTCGCGGTTTCTGAGTTTAACGGTGATTATTTTTTCTTCTCCGTTTCTTCGTATTGTTAAATTTACTTTGTCTCCGGGTCTGAATTTACCGATTTGTTCTTGTAATTGCGGAACATCGTTTACTTCAACATTGCCCACCTTTAGAATAACGTCTTCTACCTCTATTCCTGCTTCTTGTGCGGCTCCATCGTTAGCTAAGGCACTAACGAGAACTCCTTTTAAATCTTTTAGTCCGAGTTCATCTGCGATTTGTTGATTGATATCGGCTATTGCTACCCCGATATAAGCTCTTTGAACGACTCCATACGCTAATAAATCTTCGGTTACTTTTCTTGCTATATTGGAAGGAACGGCAAATGAGTATCCTGAATACGAACCTGTTTTTGAAGCAATTGCGGTATTGATGCCAACCAATTCTCCGTTTGTATTTACCAAAGCTCCACCACTGTTACCGGGGTTAACCGCGGCATCGGTTTGTATAAAGGATTCTAAAGGAAATACATCTTTACTTCTTTTTAGCAAGTTGATGTTTCTTGCTTTGGCACTTACGATTCCCGCTGTAACCGTTGAGGTTAAATCAAAAGGGTTTCCGACAGCCAAAACCCACTCGCCGATTTTGACGTCATCGGAATTGGCAAATTCCGAGTATGGTAAATCATCTTCATCGATTTTTATTAAGGCTAAATCGGTGCCGGGATCGGTTCCTATGATTGTAGCGTCATATACGTGTCCGTCGTTTGTGGAAACGCTTACTTTGTCTGCTCCTTTTATAACGTGATTATTGGTTACGATATATCCATCGGCTGAAATGATAACTCCCGAACCTGTTGCAATCATTGGTCGTACACCTCTGCTTCCATGTGCTCCCCAAAAATAGTCGAGATAAGGGTCTCTTGTGTATTTTTGGTTGTGTATAGATTTAATATGCACTACGGAATTGACTGTTTTTTCTGCGGCGTAAGTAAAATCTTTTGTGTTTACGGGGGTTAATCCTCCGTTGTAAGCTACTTGAACCGGTTTTGCTGATGGTTGAGTAACGACTTCTTTTTGTATTTCTATGATTTTTTCTTTAGGAGAGCTGAAATAGAAAAACATTCCAAAACTTAATGCTCCTCCGACAGCTCCCGCTACTATTGTTTTTACTGTTTTCATAATTCTCTTTTTTATGTTTTTGTTTTCTTAGAACGGGTGTTAAGGTGTTAAGTTACATATAGTTGTGTTAAAAAAAGTTAAACACAAAGTAATTAATGCCTGTTTGTTTTGGATTGAAGTTTTTAAGGTACATTATTTCAATAAAAAGGGGGCTTTTATTGGTTTTTCTTGTAGATTTGCCGGCTGATGCTTTTTTGATGAAAAAAGTAGTAGTGGTAATTGAATTTGATTACTAATATTTTTTTCAATTTCGCTTGCGTTAGGGATTTGTATTCCTAACACAGTTAATCTAAGCTAAATAAAATGTTTTTAGTACCCTTATACTTCTTCATATTTTATTTCCATACCAGGGCTATGCAAAGAAAATATTTATCGTCTAAGGATACTAAATTCCATTTTCTTTGCACTTATCTCAACTGCGTTAGGGATAGAACGGCGTGTTTGAACTCCTTTTGGTTTGTTGCATATATGCAAACCAAAAGAGTGAGTAGTGAT
>JALTUD010000452.1 GCA_027047735.1 Flavobacteriales bacterium
CCAAACGTTCTTCCCTACCGCTATGGTCCGACGTTGAGAATCGGTTTTAATAAAATTTCTTTTATTGCTTTTTATTCGCTTACCGGTATTTTTGAATCGGGTAAAGGGGTGGAATTGAATACGTTTTCTATTGGCGTTTCATGGCTTCGATTCTAAAGATGTGCTTTTTGACTTTTTATCTCGAATCGTTTACAAATTAAAATGCCCTTCAAACAATTGAAATGGGATGTACTTTATTTTACGTTAGGGATAGAACGGCGTGTTTGAACTCCTTTTTGCCCTCCTCCTTTTGAGGGCAAAAAGAGTGAGTAGTGATAGCCCGCCCCTCATTTGCAAAAACATCGTTTCGCCTGAGCGAAATGTTGTTTTTGCAAATGAGGGGAACGCCCTAATCTTTCTTATATTTATTTTTCTTTTTGACCGGTTCTTTTCCTGCTAACACCAAAACAAACTCTCCTTTTGGAGCTTGTTTTTCAAAATGTTGGCGAACTTGCTCTACCGTGCCTCGTATGGTTTCTTCGTAAAGTTTTGATATTTCGCGACTGGCACTGCATAGGCGTTCTTTTCCGAATATTTCCTCGAACTCGGTAAGGGCTTTGACTACGCGATAGGGCGACTCGTAAAATACCATTGTCCGTTCTTCTTCGATTAGCTGTTCCAAACGTTTTTTGCGTCCTTTTTTATGTGGTAAAAACCCCTCAAACACAAATCTATCGCAGGGTAAACCGCTTGAAACTAATGCCGGAACGAAGGCTGTGGCACCGGGCAACACCTCAATTTCTACATTATTCTCTACACAAGCTCTTACCAATAAAAAACCGGGATCGGAGATTGCGGGAGTTCCTGCATCACTGACCAAGGCGAAATGGGATTCGGTGCTTTGCAATTCGCTTATTAATTGCTCTACGATTTTATGTTCGTTGTGCAAATGATACGAACGCTTGGGCGTTTCTATTTCGAAGTGCTTGAGTAACTTTCCCGATGTGCGTGTGTCTTCGGCTAAAATCAAATCGACTTCTTTGAGCACTTTAATTGCTCTGAAAGTGATGTCTTCCAAATTGCCGACCGGGGTTGGAACTACGGTTAATTTTCCCATTTATTCGATTGTGGAAACGGTTAGTGCTTCGTCTGTTTTAGTAACCTTAGTCAAACCTAATTTATTTAGATTTTTCAGGCTTTTATCCCATTGTTTGTTACTTAACCCAGCCTGCTCTTTTAACTCCGCCAACTCCATTTCTCCTGATTGGGATAAAATGTCGTATATGACCTTTTCGTTATCGGTAAGGTTCAAGGTCTTTTTATTATCGCCGAATTTCTCGGGCTTCATTTGCGGGAAGA
>JALTUD010000453.1 GCA_027047735.1 Flavobacteriales bacterium
TACAACAATGTATATAAAAAATAAGCGAGATTGAAGTACTATCGAGATTTGTAGTCCGCTTCAATATTCTTGTTTATTGAAAGATCCGGACTTCGCAATCGCTTACTTTTCATATACTTAACGTTAGGGGCAAGCTAAAAAGAGAAACCGAGAATGATAAATTTGCTACAAGAAAATATTGAAATGAAAAGCCAACGCACAAATAGCACATTCGGTTTTTGCCGACACACAGGCAAACCTGAAAAAACCAAAAGAGCTATTTTTTTGCCAACGCTGACAGAAATAAAACATAAAGGAATTTGAAAATATGAATACAAAAGTACATAATAAACTAATATCCTTCATTTGGTCAATTGCAGACGATTGCCTGAGAGATGTTTATGTTAGAGGAAAATATCGAGATGTAATTTTACCAATGGTTGTTTTAAGAAGATTAGATGTGTTACTTGAACCGACCAAAGATGCAGTAATGGAAGAATTGGCTTTTCAGCGTGATGAAGCCGGATTCACCGAATGGGATGAAAATGGACTTACTGCTGCAAGTGGTTATGTTTTTTACAATACAAGCGAATGGACATTACAGCGACTTTACGACACAGCCACAAACAGCCAACAAATTTTACAAGCAAACTTTGAAGATTATCTTAATGGTTTTAGTCCGAATGTTAAAGAGATAATTGACAAATTTGACCTGAAAAGCAAAATAAAGCATATGGCATCAAAAGATGTTTTGTTGGATGTTCTTGAAAAATTCACATCTCCTTACATAAACTTGACACCGTTTGAAAAAGAAGACCCTGACGGACGAAAACTTCCCCCATTATCAAATTTAGGTATGGGTTATGTATTTGAAGAACTCATCAGGAAATTTAACGAAGAGAATAACGAAGAAGCGGGAGAACACTTTACGCCAAGAGAAGTAATTGACCTGATGACACATATTGTTTTTGAACCAATCAAAGACGATTTACCTCCGGTTATGACAATTTACGACCCTGCTTGTGGTTCCGGTGGAATGTTAACTGAATCGCAAAAATTCATAAAAAACGAAGAAGGTAATATTCGTGCAAATGGTGATGTCTATTTGTATGGAAAAGAAATCAATGACGAAACTTATGCCATTTGTAAATCGGATATGATGATTAAAGGAAATAATCCTGAAAATATCCGTGTTGGTTCTACACTTTCTACCGATGAATTTTCGGGACACACTTTTGATTTTATGCTCTCCAATCCACCTTATGGCAAATCGTGGAGTACCGAACTTAAATATATCAAAGACGGCAAAGACATTATTGACTCCCGTTTTATTGTAAACTTAAAAGATTACTGGGGCAATGCCGAAGAAGCAGATGCAACACCTCGTTCTTCAGACGGACAATTATTATTTCTGATGGAAATGATAAATAAGATGAAAACAACAGAACAAAGCCCGCTTGGTTCACGAATAGCCTCTGTTCATAATGGTTCCAGTTTATTTACTGGCGATGCAGGTGGAGGAGAAAGCAATATCAGACGTCATATTTTGGAAAATGATTTGCTTGATTGTATTATCCAATTGCCAAACAACTTGTTTTATAATACAGGTATCACTACCTACATTTGGATATTAAGCAATAATAAAGAAAGTAAACGAAAGAGAAAAGTATTGCTTATTGATGCATCTCAACAATTTACAAAGCTTCGTAAAAATCTGGGTGAAAAAAATTGTGAACTTAAACCGAAACACATAAAAGAAATTCAAAAAGCATACATGGCTTTTGAAAATATTGACCGCAAAAACGAAGATGATTTAGCAGCAAAAATTTTTGACACTACTGACTTTGGTTATTATAAAGTTACTATTGACCGCCCTAAAAGACTAAAAGCACAATTTACAGAAGAACGAATTGCAACACTTCGGTTTGAAAAATCACTTGTAGAGCCTATGCAATGGGTTTGGGAGACATATGGAAATGAGATTTATACAAATTTACAAAGTGTTGAAAAAGAGATTTTAGAATGGTGTGAGAAAAACGATATGGATTTAAACGCCAAAAAACGGAAGCTGCTTGTATCTCCTAAAACATGGAAAAAACAGAAAAAGTTTTTGGACATTGCAACTCAACTCATGCAAAAGATAGGCGGTGATGAATACAGCGACTTTAATTTGTTTACCAAACTGGTGGATGAAGAATTAAAAGCCAATAAAATAAAATTATCGGCAACAGAGCAAAAAACCATTTTAAATGCTGTAAGTTGGTATGACGAAACAGCCGAAAAAGTCATTAAAAAAACGCAAAAAATATCGGGTGATAAACTTGATAAATTATTACATCATTTGGATTGTGAGATAGAGCAATTGCCTGATTACGGTTATTATCCAACCGGCAATAAAGACGAATATATTATTTACGAAAGCGAAACAGATTTAAGAGATTATGAAAATATTCCGTTAAAAGAAAACATCTACGATTATTTCATGCGGGAGGTAAAACCTCATGTGCCTGAAGCATGGATTGATTTAGACAAAACCAAAATAGGTTATGAAATCAGCTTTAACAAGTATTTCTATCAACACAAACCCTTACGCTCCATTGAAGAAGTAAGTGCTGATATACTTGAGCTCGAAAAGGAAAACGAAGGTTTAATTATGGATATTTTGGGATTGTAGTTATGGAGAATTTGAACCTTACATATAAAAAATATCCTGCATATAAAAATTCCGGTGTGGAATGGTTGGGTGAAATTCCTGTAGGATGGGAGACATTATCTAACAAATATATTTTCAGATTAAAAAAGGATTTAGTAGGTAAAAATTCAAGCAAATATGATTTGCTATCCTTGACTTTAAATGGAATCATAAAAAGAGATATGGATAATCCTCAAGGCAAATTTCCTGCTGAATTTGATACATATCAAGAAGTAAATAAAAATGATTTTGTTTTTTGCCTTTTCGATGTAGAAGAAACACCAAGATGTGTTGGATTATCTGCATATCAAGGAATGATAACAGGTGCTTATACTGTTATGAAAACAACAACTAATTTTAATAATAGATTTCTTTATTATTTCTATTTAAACCTTGATTCTGACAAAAGGTTGAAACCCTTGTACACCGGATTAAGAAATACAATTTCAAAAGATAATTTCTTTAGTTTCAAAACCTTTATACCACCCCTAACCGAACAAACCGCAATAGCTAACTTCCTTGACGAGAAAACCGCCAAGATACACAAAGCCATCGCCAATAAGCAAAAATTAATCGACCTACTAAAAGAACGCAAGCAAATAATTATACAAAATGCCGTTACCAAAGGGATAAACCCAAATGTTAAAATGAAAGACAGCGGCGTGGAATGGATTGGCGAGATTCCTGAGCATTGGGAACTTCTACCAAACAAGTATGTTTTCAAATTGATTAAAAACCAAGTTGGAAAAAGGTCTAGCGAATATGACTTGCTTTCCTTAACACTTCGAGGCATTATTAAAAGGGATATGGAAAATCCTGAGGGAAAATTCCCTGCTGAATTTGATACTTACCAGGAAGTAAAAGTAAATGATTTTGTTTTTTGCCTTTTTGATGTAGAAGAAACACCAAGAACAGTCGGTTTGTCAAAGTTTAATGGAATGATTACAGGAGCTTATACGGTATTAAGGCCAATCATCGATATCAACAACGAATATCTTTATTATTTATACCTAAATCTTGATTCAAGAAAAGAGTTAAAATACATGTATAAGGGGTTGAGAAATACTATCCCAAAAGACAACTTCTTTTCATTTAAAAGTTCTATACCGCCATTAGAAGAACAAAATGTAATAGTTGATTTTATTAAAGATAGTCTTTCGAAGATCGATAATGTTATTAATAAACAACAATCCCAAATCGAAAAACTCAAAGAATACAAACAGGTTTTAATAGATAGTGCGGTAACTGGGAAAATAAAAGTAGTATGAAGCAAAAAATAAAACTATTTATAATGTCATTTTGGATATTCTTTTTGTTGCTAATTATTGTAACAATTGATATTCCATTATGCGTTGGAGGTGATTGTAGTTTTATTGGCTTTAAAGAACTTTTAAGCATTAATAATATTATTGCATTTTCAAGTTTTATCCTTCTTTTGTTAGGAGCACTTTTTTATTATCAGTTCATGAATAGTTTAAAAGGCGATTTAGATTTACCAATAACTATAGAAAAAATTGAAAATATCAACTATGAATATTTTGCGTTGTTGGTTACAATAATATCACTCATAGCATTTGATTTCACAACTCTAAGAGGACTTGTTTTACTTGTTGTTTTATTGGTGATTTTGTGTGCTATTTTTATTAAAACAGAACTTTTTTATTCTAATCCTTCATTTGCATTATTAGGATTTCACATTTATAAAGCAGACACCAATAATGCTGACATGAAAGACAAAATCTTTATCAGTAAAAATAAAATAAAGGTTGGAGATAAGGTTAAATATTTAAAAATTTCAGATAAAGTATACTTTACAAAAAAGGCAGTAATATGACACTTGATGAACTAAAAGAAAAATTAGATTCCATAGCTCAAATGGATGCTATTGGCTTAAATGTTTACTTCTTACTTAAAGTAAATGATGAAAACATACTTAAAAGAGCAAATATTATCGAAGATGTTAAAGGCGATTTAATTAAATCATATAAAAAAACATTGGGAGAAATAGCATCCAATGAAGAACTTGCATTGATTAACCTTTCAGCGGCAGATGACAGACAGAATGCCATTTATTTATATGATTTGGAAAACAAACCTGCTGTTTTTGATTTCTTTGATTCGATTCCAAATGACCAAAACCAAGAACAACCTGACTATTTCTCTTTTGATGATGATAATCTTTCAGACCTTGAAGGGTATTTTATTTTTATTGGTGATTATGAAAATAACATACTTCTCTATCGAAAACAAATGCCCATAAATCTATTTAAACAAGGAAAAATATATCTAATAAAAGGACACGATACTCAATTTGAAAATATCAATAAAGAATTTCTTAGAAT
>JALTUD010000454.1 GCA_027047735.1 Flavobacteriales bacterium
AAATAAGTGCAAGAAAGTGGAGTTTGTAGTTCTCAGACGATGAATATTTTCTTTGCATAGCCCCAGCTATGGAAATAAAATATGAAGAAGTATGAGGGCGACAAAACCGCTTTATGTGCTTACTTTCATTTCGTGTTAGGGATACCAATCCCTAACGCGAGTAAAATAAGTGCAAAGAAAAACGCTTTTATTTTCTGTAAAAGCCTTTTCTTATATTAATTATTCAATTTGCCTTGAGAGATCCAACATTCCAATTGAGTAATTAAGCTATCGGCTAGTTTGGGTTGGAATTTAGGCATAGGAGAACAACCTGCTTGATGTTTAATTGTTTTTAAGTATTTAGCAGCGTTAGATGAAATTTCTGTATAGTTTTCAGTCATGTAACCCGCAGCGGCTGTATTTGAGTCATGACATCCTGATGTAGAACAATTTTGATTAAAAATGGGTTGTATTTGCGAACTAAATGAAACGGTTACTGTATCACAGTACGTGAGAGTACTTGAGGTGTTGTTCTCTTTAGGTAATGGCGAAGATTCATCTTTTGTGCATTGACCGAGCAAAAAAATAGTTGAAAGTAAAAATAGTAAATTTAGTTTCATAATTTAAAATATTTCAGATAACAATTAATTAACACCTAACGATAGAACTGTTTCTTTTATTGTGTGTAATTTTGAAAAAAATAAATTTATTATGGAGTTCAAATCCTTATATGCTGTTTTGTTAGTCTTATTGTTTCAAAGTATTACAACCTATGGACAGATACCTATTGCGAAACAAAGTTTTGAAACAAGCGGAGACACATGGATTCCTTTAACTTTTTCTACTCCTCCGTGCACCAATGGTAATGACCGTTGGGATTATTCAACTTCTCTAAGTTCCATCGCACCAAGCGATTTAAGCCGTTTTTGGGGAATACAAGATTTGAACGGAAACTGCGGTGGTTCCGGTTTTGAAACTATTTCGTTGCCTAATGTTGATGTTTCATCTTATACAAATGTTAATTTTTCTTTTGATTACAATGTGATTGGATATGATAATGGAGACGATATCAAATATGAATTATTTTACGATAATGTTAGTCAAGGACAAGTAATCGTAGTAAATGGAAGTGGTAATTATTCAACCGGAGGTTGGGTAACCGAAACGGTAGCTATTCCTAATACGGTAACGAATGTTAGGGTCGATATAATGGTAAAACAAAATGGAGGTAGCGACTATGGTGGAATAGATAAAGTTTGGTTGTACAGCACTTCTTGTTCACCCGAAGCTGAACCAACGGTAGGAGCAAGCAGTCTTTCTTATTCTAATATTGCTTGTAATAGTTACACTGTTTCATGGACAAATGGAAATGGAAATAATAGAATAGTGGTAATGTCAACTTCTCCAATAGCCGGAGCACCTGTTGACCAAACCCAATATTCAGCAAATAGTTCTTTCGGTAGTGGTTCAACTATTGCTGCGGGAGAGTTTGTCGTTTACAATGGTAGTGGAAACGCTGTAACTGTTTCAGGGTTATCTCCAAATACAACATATTATACGGCTGTTTTTGAATATAACGTAACAATAACATCGTGTACGGAAAATTATTTAACGAGTGCTAGTCTGGGAAGTCAAAATACTTCTACTTGTGTTTGTCCTTATGTAGAAACAATATTGGTTAATGCCTGTGGCGGTAGTGAAGGAATTAATGAATATGTAGTTTTTAAGACAGGAAACTCACCGCTTAATGTCGATGACATAAAAATAACATTCGACACACAAGGTTCTTACTGTAATAATGGCTGTGGTTCAAATACTATTGTAAATAATACAACTTACACTAATCAATTAAACGCTACGGCAGGTTGTTCTAAATTTGCTTATATGGATCCCATTCCTGCAAATACTACGGTTATCTTTTTTACAGGGCAATCGCCTTCCTTTAATTATGATTTTTCTGCTATGTGTAATGGAACTAATGTTGCTGTTATTTATTGTAATAACACAAATACAATTGGAAGGTTTTCAAATAACTCCGGAACAAAAAATACAACTTTAGACTGGGGAGGAACTTGTTCTGAAACGGTTACTTACGATGCGTCAAATATAAATACTGATGGTGATTTTGCTAATTTTGATGTGAATGGAAATGTTTCTTATGGAAACAATCCTAATTGTACAGCAATTCAATTGCCTGTAGAACTGGCATCTTTTGATGTGTCTGAACAGCAAAATGCAAATTTATTGGAATGGGAAGTGTATAGCGAAAGCGAAATTGACCATTATTCAATATACAAAAGTTCGGACGGCTATCGTTATGATAAAATAGCTGAAGTAAATGCGGTAGGAACGACTAATGAGTCATTGTTGTATTCGACGAAAGACCTTCGTCCTGAAAATGGTTTGTTGTATTATAAATTAGAAACTACGAACCTTTCGGGAGAGCATGAAGTCTTGGCGATAGAAACAATAACAAGAAAAGGAAACAAGCCACAAATCATCAATAGAGAATATGAGTGGGGAATCAATTCTACTGAACCTGTCTTGCAGTACACCGTATATTCTGTTTCGGGAGAAAAAATTACAGAAACTTATAATTTGAATTCGAAATCGATAACCATTGATAAAGAAAGTTTCCCTCAAGGAGTTTATATGATTAAACTGAAAACAATGCTAGGTATTCAAATCGTAAAAGTTGTTCGTTAAGTGAAAAGATAGATTAAAGAATATTTGTTTTTATTCTATGTTGCAGTTTCTGTTTATTTAGGAAACGGTGAAGCTGCGGTTACCGATATTAAAATGACTTTTTAGTTTTTCTTTTTTTATAGCCTTAACTCTAAACAAGTTCACTAAATTTGTTCCCAAAATTCTTACGACAATAAATTATGCAACAATACTTAGATTTACTCGACCATATTTTAGAGAATGGAACGCAGAAAGGGGATAGAACCGGAACGGGAACGATAAGCTGTTTCGGTTATCAAATGCGATTTGATTTATCGGAAGGTTTTCCTGTGCTTACCACAAAGAAGTTGCACTTAAAATCTATCATTCACGAATTACTTTGGTTTTTAAAAGGAGATACGAATATTAAGTACCTTAAAGAAAACGGTGTAAGAATCTGGGATGAGTGGGCAGATGAAAATGGCGATTTAGGGCCTATCTACGGACATCAGTGGAGGAATTGGAACGATGAAGACATTGACCAAATAAAAGAAGTCGTAGAAACCATAAAAAACAATCCCAATAGCAGAAGAATGTTGGTAACGACTTGGAATCCGAGTGTGTTACCTGAAAACGGATTAACTTTCGCTGAAAATGTAAAGAAAGGAAAAGCCGCATTACCTCCGTGCCACGCTTTTTTTCAGTTCTATGTAGCCGATGGAAAGTTATCGTGCCAATTGTATCAACGAAGTGCCGATACTTTTTTGGGAGTTCCTTTTAATATTGCCAGTTATGCTCTATTAACGATGATGATGGCTCAAGTCTGTGGATTGGAAGCAGGGGATTTTGTGCATACTTTCGGGGATGTTCACTTGTATAATAACCATATAGAACAGGCTAAAACACAATTGCAAAGAACGCCTAAAAAGTTGCCGGTTATGAAAATTAATCCGGAGGTGAAAGATATTTTTTCGTTCACCTATGACGATTTTCAGTTGGTAGGGTATGAACCTGATTCGCATATCAAAGCAAAAGTTTCGATATGATAGTTTCTCTCATTGTAGCTGTTGCTGAAAATAATGTAATAGGTAAGGATAATAACCTTATCTGGCGTTTGCCTGCCGATATGCGTTTTTTTAAAGAAACCACTTTACACCATTGTGTGGTAACCGGTCGGAAAAATTATGAATCTATACCTAAAAAGTTTCGTCCTTTGCCTGATAGAACTAATATTGTTGTAACGCGTCAGAAAGATTATAAGGAGGAGGGAGCAGTGGTTGTTCATTCTTTGGCGGAAGCCGTTAAATATGCAGAGGAAAAAGGAGAAGAAGAATGTTTTATTATTGGCGGAGGGCAAATTTACCAACAAGCTTTGCAAAAAGGATTGATTGACCAAATGTTTATCACTCATGTTTTAGAAGAATTTGAAGGGGATACATTTTTTCCGCAAATCAATTTTGAAGAATGGGAAGAAGAAACGTTACTTACGCATTTGAAAGATGATAAGAACCCGCATCATTTCACGATAAAGAAATACACACGAAAATAAATGTCGGAAAAATTAAAGGCGTGGAGCTTACTCCTGTTGCTTTCTCTTATTTGGGGGAGTTCTTTTTTGCTGATAAAAACGGGACTTTACGATGTGGATGGTAGTCCTCGTTTACCGGCGGATGAGTTGGGAGCATTGCGAGTAGCCTTTGCTACTTTGTTTTTATCGCCTTTACTGTTTGTGAGTTTTAAGTATTTAACCAAAAAGACCTTTATCTTTCTGTTGATTTCCGGTATTTGTGGTAACGGTTTGCCGGCTTTTTTGTTTGCTTTTGCCGAAACAAGGCTCAATAGTTCGGTGGTGGGTATGCTAAATTCTCTCGTGCCTTTATTTACCATTTTGATCGGAGCTTTGTTTTTTCAATTCAAGATAAAGAAGCAACATATTGTAGGAATTGTAGTCGCTACGCTAGGTACATTCTTAATCGTACGAGAACAGATTTCTCTTATTCCCATTGGCGAGCAATCATTATTACTTCCCTTATTGTCAGTATTGGTGGCTACGCTTTGTTACGCAGTAAGTTTAAATGTTATCAAATACAAATTGGTAGAAGTTAAATCCACTGCAATAACCAGCCTTTCGTTTTTTATGATTAGCCCTTTCGCTTTTTTGTATTTGTATAATTCCGATTTTATAGAGCGAGTACAGCATCAAACCAACGTAATGGAGGGAATTGGAGCTATTCTCTTGCTTGCTTTGGTAGGAACAGCAATGGCAGTAC
Organism: Flavobacteriales bacterium; assembly: GCA_027047735.1. GTDB lineage: Bacteria > Bacteroidota > Bacteroidia > Flavobacteriales_D > Parvicellaceae > S010-51. Next base: position 4,914 of record JALTUD010000454.1, read on the forward strand.
TTTTGTTCAATCAATTGATTAAAATCAGTTCGCCTGTTTTTGCTTCTTCCGTAACTTATTTTATTCCCATAGTGGCTATGTCTATCGG
>JALTUD010000455.1 GCA_027047735.1 Flavobacteriales bacterium
TACATCGGGCACGGTGGCGAAGTTGGTTTAGGACACGAACGCTATTTAGACGTTCCAACCATTAAAGCGTGGACAAATTTACTTGCCTTACCGGTATTTATGACTGCCACTTGTGAGTTTAGCCGTTACGACGACCACGATAGAACATCTGCGGGAGAATATGTTATCTTAAACCCCAACGGCGGAGCAATAGGAATGTTTACTACCGTTCGACTTGTCTATTCAACTAGTAATGCTCTGTTAAACAGTATTTTTTATGATACGGTTTTCGATAAAGTAAACGGACTTCCTCAACGCTTTGGCGATATTTATAAAGGAACAAAAAATAAATACGGAATATCGAATGGAGATGTTAACTACCGTAAGTTTGCCCTATTGGGAGACCCGGCTGTCCGTCTGGCTATGCCGACTTACCAAGTAAAAACCGACTCGATAAACGGTATCTCTATTCAATCCAACTTAGATACACTTTCTGCCCTTAGCAAGGTAAGTATCAAAGGTCACTTGGAAGATAATTCCAATCAGCTGATGAGCCAATTTAACGGTACTGTTTCGGTGAAAGTCTTTGATAAAAAAGCACAATTAAGAACACTAGCCAACAACTCCGACTCTTATGTAGCCGACTTTACTATGTGGAAAAATTTAATCTACAAAGGTAAAGCTACCGTTAAAAACGGTGCGTTTTCAATCGAGTTTATCGTTCCGAAAGACATAGCCCTAAATTACGGCAACGGTAGAATCAGTTACTATGCACAAAATGGTGTGATTGATGCCAACGGTTACAACGAACAAGCTATAATCGGAGGAATAGACACAACTGCCCAAGCAGACAATGAACCTCCGATGATTTCTCTTTATATGAACAACGAAAAATTTGTTTCAGGAGGAACAACCGATGAAAATCCTTCGCTATATGCCAAAGTGTTTGACGAAAACGGAATCAATACCGTCGGTAATGGAATTGGTCATAACATAGAAGCCGTTTTGGATAGAAACACGACAAAATCGATACTTTTAAACGATTATTACGAATCGGATTTAGACACCTATAAGAGCGGAAAAATCGTTTACCCTTTTAGTAAACTAAAAGAAGGAAACCACACCTTGAGCTTAAAAGTCTGGGACGTATATAACAACTCCAACAAAGAAGAAATAGAATTTATTGTAGCCAAAAATGAAAAAATAGCACTTACTCATATATTAAACTACCCCAACCCCTTTACCACCAAAACCGACTTTTCTTTTGAACACAATCAAGTTTGCGATTTCTTAGACGTGCAAATTCAAATCTTTACCATTTCGGGAAAACTGGTAAAAACCATCAACA
>JALTUD010000456.1 GCA_027047735.1 Flavobacteriales bacterium
CCTCAAGAGGTTGGGTTTTGTTTGACGAAATTTCCTTTAAAGGCAAGAGAAAATAAAAGGTTATGAGCGAAGACGCAGAAGAATTTAACGAAGAAGCTTTCGACGAAAATGACACCCAAAGCGATGGGGTAGATGTTATTCCTTTGTCCGGTTTATACCAAGAGTGGTTTTTGGATTATGCTTCTTATGTAATTTTGGAACGTGCCGTTCCGGCTTTAGAGGACGGATTGAAACCCGTACAACGAAGAATACTTCATTCGCTTAAAGAACTGGATGACGGACGATACAACAAGGTAGCCAATGTTATAGGGAATACTATGAAGTATCATCCCCACGGAGATGCTTCCATCGGAGATGCAATGGTGCAAATCGGACAAAAAGATTTATTGATTGATTGCCAAGGAAACTGGGGGAATACTTTAACCGGAGATGGAGCGGCAGCACCTCGTTATATCGAGGCTCGTTTAACAAAATTTGCTAATCACGTAGTATTCAATCCTAAAACGACAGAATGGTTAGCTTCTTATGACGGAAGAAATAAAGAACCAAGAAATTTGCCTGTAAAGTTTCCTTTGTTGTTGTCGCAAGGAGCAGAAGGAATTGCCGTTGGATTAGCCTGTAAAATTTTACCGCACAATTTTAATGAATTAATTGATGCTTCTATTGATTATTTACGTGGTAGAAAAGTAGATATATACCCGGATTTTCCACACGGAGGGAAAGCTGATTTCAGCAATTATAACGGAGGATTACGAGGAGGAAAAGTAAGAGTACGGGCAAATATTACCAAGGTAAGTGCCCGAATACTAAAAATAGACCAAATCCCCTACGGTACAACCACCGACTCGCTTATAGATTCCATTGTAAAAGCAACCGATAAAGGCAAAATAAAAGTCAAAAAAATTGAGGATAATACAGCAGCTGAAGCTGAAGTGCTCATACATCTTCCTGCCGGAATTTCACCCGATAAGATGATTGATGCACTGTATGCCTTTACCAATTGTGAAATTTCCATATCTCCAAATTCTACAGTTATAGAAACAGGGAATAAGCCGGTGTTTCTAAGTGTGAATGAACTGTTAAAGCGTTCAACCGATAGAACCGTTGAATTATTGAAAAAAGAGTTGGAGATAAAGAAAAAAGAATTGCAAAGCCAATGGCATTGGGCTTCTTTGGAGAAAATATTTATCGAAAACAGAATCTATCGTGATATAGAGGAAGAAGAAACTTGGCAAGGCGTTATCGATGCAATCGATAAAGGAATGCATAAGTACATTTCTACGCCTTCTCGTAAAAACAAGAAAAAAGGAGTTCTTGAACTCTACCGCGACTTGACCGAAGAAGATATCCTTCGTCTTACCGAAATTAAGATTAAAAAAATATCAAAATACGATACCAACAAAGCAGAAGAAATCATCGCTAAAATAGTTGCCGACATCGAAGGGGTACAACACCATTTAGATAATCTAACCCAATATGCTGTTGATTATTTTAGAGATTTAAAAGCTAAATTCGGAAAAGGAAGAGAGCGAAAAACCGAAATACGAACCTTTGATAGCATATCGGCTAAGAAAGTAATCGTTTCCAATAAAAAATTATACGTTAATAAAGACGAAGGCTTTATCGGTTGGTCGTTAAGAAAAGATGAGTACGTATCTGATTGTTCGGAAATAGATGATGTTATTATTTTCTTTAAAACAGGAAAGATGATGGTAACACGCGTAGCCGACAAAAAATTTGTCGGCAAAGGAATTATTCACGCTGCCGTATGGAAGAAAGGAGATAAAAGAACTATTTATCACATGATATATCAAGACGGTAAAGATAAATCTTCTTATATGAAACGTTTTGCCGTAAGTAGTATCACACGTGATAAAGAGTACGATTTAACGCAAGGAAACAAAGGTTCTCGATTATTGTATTTTTCTGCCAACCCTAATGGACGCAGAGAAGTTGTGGGAGTGAAGTTAAGACCACGTCCGCACTTAAAGAAAATTAGATTTGAAATTGACTTCGGAGAAGTGAAAATTAAAGGCAGAAGCTCGAAGGGAAATCGAGTAACCAAAGAATTAATAAGCAAAGTAGAACAAAAAGAAGTAGGAGGGTCAACACTTGACGCTCGAAAAGTTTGGTGGGATCCAATTGTTCGCAGATTAAATGATGAAGGTAGGGGAGAGCTGTTGGGAGAATTTAGCGGAGACGATAAAATTTTAACATTGCACGAGTCCGGGCATTATCGATTAAGTGGTTTTGAGTTAGCAACAAAATTCCCCGATGATTTGATGCATATCGAAAAATGGCATCCTGAAAGACCAATAGCTTGTGTTTATTGGAACGGTGGTAAAAAAATGTACTATGTAAAACGGTTTTATGCCGAATCGTCAACTAAGCCCGTACTCTTTATTTCTGAAGACGAAGGCTCATATTTAGTTTTGGCAACCACACAAAAAGAACCGGAAATTAAAATCGTATATAATAAGCACCTCAGAGAAACCAAACATTTACCGGATAAGGTGGAAGCTATAAATGAAATCATTGACGTTAAAGGACTAAAAGCACAAGGAAATCAATTAACAAAGTTACGAGTTAAATCTATAACGCTTTTACCGCCGAAAGAGGAAGATAAATGGGAGGAAGAGGAAGTAGCAAAACAAGAAGAAATATCGGAAGAGAAAAACGAAACAACTTCTACACAAGAACAAGCAGAGTCAACCCTAAAAGAAGAACCTAAAAAAGTTACACCGGTACCCGATGAAAAACCTTTAGAGGTAGAGTGGGAAATCAGTACAGGAGAACAAGAAGAACCAAAAGAAAAACAAGACACAGAGCAAGCTGAAAAGAAGAAAAAAGGCGGGGCTATAAAACCCGAAGACGACGACAGCCAAATGACCTTGTTTTAAAATCCTTGGGAAATCAGGGGAAAACTCATAAATTGGAATACATTGAAAGTATATAGAAATATAGAAGATTTTAAAGATGTCAAAAATCCTATTGTAACAGTAGGAACGTTTGACGGAGTTCACATTGGGCATCAACACATACTCAAAAGACTCAAAGAAGTCGCAGAGGAAAACGGTGGAGAAACAGTACTTTTGACTTTTTTTCCTCACCCACGAATGGTAGTGTTTCCGGAGGATAATCGCTTGAAACTCATTAATACCTTAGAAGAAAAAATAAAGTTATTAGAAGATTTCGGGTTACAACATTTGGTGATATTACCCTTCAGTAAAGAGTTTTCAAGAGTTTCACCAACCGAATATGTACGGGACTTTTTAGTAAACAAACTTAACGTAAACACCTTGGTAATAGGTTACGACCATCGCTTTGGGCGAAATAGAGAAGGCGACATCAATCTACTCAAAGAACTATCACCCGTTTATGATTTCAAAGTTGAAGAGATACCCGCACGAGAAATAGATGATATAAAAGTAAGTTCAACCAAGATTAGAGAAGCCCTTTCTCAAGGCGATATCAAGACCGCTAAAGAGTACCTTCAACACGATTTTTCATTAAACGGAACCGTTGTCAAAGGCAATCAAATCGGAAGAACAATCGGTTTTCCTACGGCGAATATTCACGTTCCCGAACCCTACAAACTCATACCCAAGCAAGGAGTTTACATCGTAAAAGGAAAGATAGCCGGTAAAACCTATCAAGGGCTGTTAAATATAGGAAACCGTCCGACAATAGAAGAGAAAAACAATGAAAAACCAACCATCGAAGCCTATTTTCTCAACACCTCTGACAATCTCTACGACCAAAAAGCAGAAATTACATTCATCGAGCGACTAAGAGACGAAAAAAAATACAATTCATTAGAAGAGTTAAGTAATCAATTAAAGAAAGACGAGCAAATGGCACAACAATACTTTCATTCCGAAGTATGAAAAGTCAATCACAATACCGGTTATTAGGGCGTTCCCCTTTTTTGTTGAAGACACATATCGCTACGCGAAACGTGTCTTCAACAAAAAAGGGTCGGGCTATCACTACTCACTCTTTTGGTTTGCATATATGCAACAAACCAAAAGGAGTTCAAACATGCCGTTCTATCCCTAACGCACCCACGCATTTTTCCTCGCAGTATATAAAGACTATCATAATACTTATAGTATTAATTATCTCACTCAATAAAAACAACGCACAAACAATCCCCTCAGAACTTGATACCTGCTACCATTATACGAGTATAGAAGAAGCACAGGCTAATAAAGAAAACGTTCAAGTATTAGACTTGTCTAAATCAAAGCTAAAAACATTTCCCCAAGCAATATTAGAGTTTAAGAATCTAAAGTATCTTGATCTTTCAAAAAATAAATTAACGGAATTACCGGCTGAAATAGGAGAACTGACACAATTACAAGTATTGGTATTACATAAAAACAACCTTACACATTTACCGGATTCTATTATCAAACTTCAACAACTGGAGAAAATATACTTGTCAGCCAATAATCTTACGACTTTTCCTCTATCTCTTTTAGAACTAAATAAACTAAAGGTATTGGTGTTAAACAGAAATCAAATTAACTCATTGCCTTATGCGATACAACAACTTAAAAATTTAGAGTATATAGATTTATGGGAGAACGATATTGAAGATGTTCCTGCTTCTTTAAACAATATGCCTAAATTAAAAGAAGTAGATTTACGTCTAAACCCAATGAGTAACTCAAAAAAGCAAGGGTTAGAACAGAAATATCCGTCAATAAAGTTTTATTTTTCCAACAGTTGTAATTGTGGATATTAACCCAAAACCAATCAGATAGAATAATAGAGTGTTTTTTTTAAAAAAAAATATAGGGTCTATCTTCTTGTTAATCAATGGCATATAGTTTCGTAGTAAAATAAATCAAAAAAAAAGATAAAAAAACACTTGCGGAAAAGAAAAACCGTTGTATCTTTGCACCCGCTCTGAACAACAACGGTTGTTAACAAAACAGGGTTTAGAAAATAAAAATTAAAATAAATTTCATTTTTACTTGCGGAGTTA
>JALTUD010000457.1 GCA_027047735.1 Flavobacteriales bacterium
TAATGGAGTACGGAGCTAAGATTTTAGGTAAAACTACTGTTTTATGTAAAGATACTCCGGCTTTTATCGCAAATCGTGTTGGAGTTTTCGCAATCCAAGACTTATTCCATACCGTTAAAGAAATGGGACTTACGGTTGGAGAAGTTGATAAATTAACCGGTCCGATAATGGGAAGACCAAAGTCTGCAACATTTAGAACGTGTGATGTCGTTGGATTAGATACTTTGGTTCATGTAGCCAACGGTGTAAAAGAAAATTGTCCTAATGACGAAAGAAGAGAAGTTTTTGAAACACCAACTTTTGTTCAATCAATGTTAGACTATAATTGGTTAGGTAGCAAATCGGGACAAGGTTTTTACAAAAAAGCAAAAGATGAAAACGGCAAAAAAGTCATCTTAGAGCTGAACTTAGAAACAATGGAGTATCAACCAAAAGCAAAAGTAAAATTTGCTACATTGGATGCTGCAAAACAAGAAACAGACTTAAAGAAAAGAACTAAAAAACTATTTTTCGGAAAAGATAAAGCAGGAGAGTTTTACAGAAAATTATACACAGGAGTTTTCCAATATGTAACGTATAGAATACCGGAAATTTCAGATGAAACGTATCGTATTGATGATGCTCTTAAAGCCGGTTTCGGATGGGAAATGGGACCTTTTGAAACGTGGGATGCCATCGGTTTTGAAGAGGTAATCAAAGTCATGGAAGAAATGGGCAGAAAACCTGCTCAGTTTGTTTACGATATGAGAGATTCCGGTGTTACTTCGTTCTACAAAATAGAAGACGGTAAACGTAAGTATTATGACTTGAATGCTAAAGAATACTTAGTTATTCCGGGAACCGAAGATTTATTAAGCCTAGCTACATTGAGAGAAACCAATACCGTATGGAGCAACTCGGACGTTTCAATTATAGATTTGGGTGATGGTATCTTAAACGTAGAATTTCACAGTAAAATGAACACTATTGGAGGTGAAGTTCTTGCGGGAATCAACAAAGCTATTGATATGGCTGAAACCGATGAGAAATACAAAGGAGTGGTTATTTCCAACGAAGGTGAAAATTTCTCGGTTGGTGCTAACGTCGGGCTAATCTTCATGATGGCAGTAGAGCAAGAATACGAAGAATTGGATTTTGCTATTCAAGCCTTCCAAAACACGATGATGAGAGCACGATATTCTAATATTCCGGTTGTAGCAGCACCGCATGGAATGACTTTGGGTGGAGGTTGTGAACTTTGTTTGCACGCCGATAAAGTTGTTGCAAATGCTGAAACATATATCGGATTAGTAGAGTTTGGTGTTGGTCTTATCCCGGGAGGTG
>JALTUD010000458.1 GCA_027047735.1 Flavobacteriales bacterium
TCGGTATCGAAATATTCGACGTAAGGACCTTCGATTTTGTTGTTGACGTAATTATAGGCATTCATGATTCTGCCCGATGGATAATAGCCGGTAAACATACTGTCGAGCAGACCGTTTTTGTAGTAACATTTTTTTTGTAAAACGTCTTTTTCTTCTTTGTGGTAACCTTTGTATTCTCCATCAAAAACACCTGCTTTTTTATAGGCTCTTTCTTGGATATTGCCATTATCGAAATAGGCTTCCCATACGCCATTGGGTAATCCGTTTTGTATCCAAGTTTTGTATCTCAATTTTCCGTTATCGTAATAGCGTTTTATCTCGCCTTGAGGTATTCCGTTTTTATAGTGTGAAATTTCTTTTATCACGCCTGTTTCCGAATAGATGATTAACTCGCCATCGGGCAAGTCATTCTTGTAATTCATTTCTTGATATACCTGACCGTAAGGATAATACGTGGTCGAATGTCCTTCTAATTTGTCGTTAAGGTAGTGTAACTTCTGTTTGAGTTCGCCTGTGTTATAATAATCCAACCATTCTCCTGTCAATTTACCGTTTTCGTAACTTCCGATTTGCCACAGTTTACCATTTTTATGATAAATTTTGTATTCGCCGTGCTTTTGCTTTTGAGCATTTACAGCGTAAATTTCTTTGGGTAAGTTACGTGCTACATCGTAATAGGTTCGCAACGTATCTTGTGCAAAATGACTTGTAAACTGAATTAACAAAAAACCAATAATCCACCCAATTCGTCCCTTCTTCATTTTTTATTATTTATTCGTAACTCAATATTTTAAACTCGGTTCTTCTGTTTACGGCATGAGCGTCTTTCTTTTCTTTTCGGGTAGGTAACTTACTGATTTCCTCATCGGAAATGATTGGTCGCTCTTCGCCATAGCCTTTATATTCAAACCTCGACTTATCAAAACCTTGTTTTACCAGATAATCAACCACTGCTTTGGCTCTGTTTTCGGATAATTTCATATTGTATGATGCACTTCCTTGTGTGTCTGTATGACCGGAAATTTCAATTCTTAGTTTTGGATTTTTTCTTAATAAATCAGCCAACCTGTCTAATTCTAATTTAGAAATAGGCTTAATCGTAGAACGATCCAAATCGAAGAATATATTTCGTAAAACAATTGATTTCCCTACTTCTATTTTCTTTAAATAGATTACCTTTTCATATTCGGAAAAACCTGCACTTGCGGGTATTTCAAAATTTTCACTGTGAAACAAATAACCTTCGGCTTTAACAGCTATTCCGTAATTTTTACCTGCCGGAAGTGAGATTAAGAAATCTCCTGTTTTACCGTCGGATTTAAAATCCGATACTTTTTTCTGTGCATTATTATCAACTAATTCCAATTGAGCTTCTACGGGCTTTTTGGTTTCATCGTCTAGTATTTTCCCTTTTAATATCGTTAGATTATTTGCAATATCCAACTCCACTTCTTCTTGCATTACTTTTTCTTCAATCGGCTCTGCTACACTTGCTAACAGGTTATCTTCACCACTTAATAAAGGTTCTTTTGCTTTTCCTAGAAAGGAAATCATATAAATATCTTTTTCTCCGTTTCCATCTTCACGAAAAGAAGAGTAATATCCGTGCTTACCATTGGCCGCCATAACAAAATGAACGTCGTTATCCGGAGTATTTACCGGATAACCGATATTCACCGGTTTTCCCCAAACACCTTTTTCATCTCTTTTTGCATAATAGATGTCATATCCTCCCATTCCTTCGTGTCCTTGAGAAGAAAAATACATTGTTCGTCCATCAGGGTGCATATACACTCCTATTTCTTCATATTCCGTATTGATGTTTTCTCCTACGTTTTGGGCTTCGCCCCATTCTCCTTTATTTTCATCCCATTTAGAAACCCAAATATCTCTCTTTCCGAAACCTCCTTCTCTATTGGAAACAAAATATAATTCTTTCCCATCATAACTTAAACTCGCTCCGGTCTCCCATGATTTACTGCCGTTTATCTTTTTACCTAAATCTTTTGGTTTGCTCCACTCTCCATTGACTTTAACTGACTGGTATAAATTCCCTCCATTATTGGCTGCAGTATAATATAAAAATAAAGTTTGTCCATCATTAGACAATCCTGCCGTTGCATCATGTTCTTTCGTGTTAATTTTATCACTAATAGCAACCGCTTTTGTCCAATTACCTTCTTTATCCTTTACCGAAACAAATACATCCTCATTATACCTCCCCGCTATCAGCTCTTTACTGGTTTCGCTGGGACGTCGCGAAGTAAAAATCATCATCGACTCATCGGCTGTAATTAGAGGCCCGTAATCCGGGTATTTGCTGTTAATGTTCGCTCCCACATTATCCACCCAAACTCTAATTGGATTTTTCATCATTTTTTTGGCGGTATTACATTCTGTAATCAACTTTTCCAATTCTTTCAACTCTTGTCTTTCCGTAGGCTCTAATTTCATCCGGTGTACTTCATATTCTTTAATCGCATCGTCAAATTGATACTTGTATTGGTATGCCCTTCCCAATTTGTAATGAATATCCTTTGCTACGGTAGGCTTTAATTCATAAGCTTTTTTAAAATAATCCAAACTCTTGGATTTGTTGAGTGAGTGCAAATAGCAGTTCCCCAATTTGTAATTCAATTCCGCATTATTCGGATTAAAAACGTTAGCTTTTCCCAAATTATAAATTGCTTGCGACCAATACATTTCGCCTTTATCGTAAATCTCCAATCCTTCTTTCAAATCACGAATGGCTTGTTTGTATTCTTCTTTTCTATCCTTAAATAAGGATTTATCAAATGGTACGGATTTGTCCTGCCCCAACATAGGAAGTACAATTGACCATAATATCAATAGAACTATATACTTTTTCATCATAATCAAAATTTATTTACACGAAGACAAATAGTAAGTTTCAGCAGCTTTCAGTCCCAAAGCACTCGCTTTTTTCCAATCGGCACAAGCCCCCGCCAAATCTCTTTTCATTTCTTTGGCTATTCCTCTATTAAAAAGAGCATAAGCAAATTCATCATCTAATTCCAACGCCTTGCTTGCATCGTTTACAGCCTTATCCCACTCTTCTAATTTTATATATGCCGATGCACGATTATTATAAGCCAAAGCATAATCTTCATTTAAAACAATCGCCTTACTGAAATCTTTAACCGCTTCCTTATATTTACCGGTCTTTAATTTTGCAATTCCTCTGTTGTTATATGCCAAAGGATAATCACGTTTTAAATTAATCGCTTTCGTATAAGCATCAATAGCCTTATCATATTCTTTTACACTTCTATAAGCCGAACCTAAATTATTCCAAGCCAAAGCCAATTTCGGATTTTCTTTTACGGCTCTCTCGTATGCCGAAATTGCCATTTTATTTTGTTCCAATTGCAAGTAAGCCGAGCCTAAATCGTTCCACGCATACGCATAATCAGGTTTTAAAGCAGTAGCCTTTTTAAAGTCGGTTTTAGCTTCCGGATATTTTTTATCCTTAAAATATAAAACTCCTCTTTTATAAAAATAAACCGCTTCTTTCGGGTTAATCTCAATAGCTTTTGCATACTTCTTAATCGCTTCTTTCTCTTTTTTATCCTTTTCCAACTGCTTCCCCATAGCAAAATAAGCCTTATCCAATGACGGGTTTAATAAAATAGCCTCTACCAAATCCGACATCCCTTGAGATTTCTTCCCCATTTCAATATTACTGACACCTCTATTCAAATAACTCTCGGCAAAATTCGGATTATACTGAATCGCCTGATTAAATAAATCAACTGCCTCATTAAACAACTCCTGATTCATCGCTACAACACCTTTGTTATAAAGCAACTGAGCCTTAGCTACACTATCTGTCTCTCCTATCTCCTCCAATTTATTCAAAAACTCCTCCTTATCTTGCCCCCAAGAAAAAGAAGAAAAAGCCCCCATCAAGCATAAAAACAAATAAACCTTGATACTTTTCATATTTTACAATTTTAAATTACTCAACTATCTATCCATAGATAAACAGCTTTTACACGGCACAAATTACAAAATTTTAATGAATAACTAAACACTTAAGGTAAAAATATTAAGTACTAACGATGATTTGGGCGTTCCCCCTAATAACAAAACAAGCATACCGCTACCGCGATACACTTGTTTTGTGATTAGGGGGCGGGCTATCCGCTATATCTTTTGGGTTGCATATATGCAACAACCCAAAAGGATGCCGCTACTATCCCTAACGCAGTTGAGATAAGTGCAAAGAAAATGGAATTTAGTGTTCTTAGATGATGAATATTTTCTTTGCATAGTCCCAACTATGGAAATAAAATATGAAGAAATATAAGGACACTAAAAACATTTTATTGTACTTAGGATTAACTGTGTTAGGGACACGATCCCTAACGCATTTGAAATAAGCGATAAGAAAATAAGTTTTAGTTTCTTTAGACGATGAAAAAAATCTTTGCATAGCACCGCTATGGAAAGATTTTTTGAAGATGTATAAAGGAAATAAAATATTTTATGGTGCTCATTTTATATGTGTTAGGGATACGATCCCTAACGCAAGTGGAATGAGTACTAAGAAAATGAGTTGTAGTTTTCAACACTAAAAAAAGCAACCTAAAAAGAAATTACACGTCAACTTAACACATTTTCGTTTCAATTTCTTAACTTTACTAAATTATGAGACATAAAATTCTACATATAATATTACTTTATTTTTTAGTCAACACCTCCCTCAGTCAAGCTACATTCAATAGAGAACACGCTCTATTACACATAAAAGAACAAACAGACAACCCCATCCTCCAAGATAGTTTACTTAGAGAAATGGAGATGAAATTTAATCAAAAACAACAAAACATTAATTACAGCTTACCTCCCATCACAGTTGTTTCAACTAAAAAAAGCAATAGAGACGCAGCCTTTGATTGTGAAAATGGTAACTGGGGATTTGAAAACGGAAACGCAAGTAATTGGACAACTACCGGCTATACTCAAGTCGTTTCATCCGGAACAGACCCTTACGGAAATTTCCCGTGGGTTTGCCCAACCGGAGGTAATTATTCAATTAAGATAAGTGGAGATCAGAATGCTCAAGCTAATGGTTCTGTTTCTCGCTCTATAAACGTACCCGCATTAGGAACAACTTATTTTTCGTTTCATTTTGCTATGAGTATTTTTAACTACCCTCATCAAGCATTTGAAGCCTCAAAGTTTCATGTTGAATTTTTTGATCAAAACGGGAATCAAATTCCATGTCCCTACTTTGAATGTTATTATTCGAGCGACCAAGGACCTCAAGGAGTAAATAATTTTCAAAGCACTCCAAATTCCGCTTCTTCTTACAATCCAAGTGCCAACGGAGATAGCCCGGGAAGTTATGGGGTTACTTATACACCTTGGAATGATATTACCCTTGATTTGAGTGGTTATGCAGGTCAAACAATAACCGTTAGATTTAAAATAGATTGGTGTATTTACGGCCCGGATTGGAGTTACGCCCTTGTTGATGTAGATTGCCCGACAAACAATGCTGAACCCATTGATAGATGTGAGGATTTACCTTACGAAATTTGTGCCCCTGCCAACATGGGCTCATATACATGGTATAATGATAATAATCCGAATTTAGGGACTAATCAATGTTATACAGTTACAGAAGCAGGCACATATTACTGTGATGTTTTGCCAAGCAATGTAGCGTGTTCAGCCGGTAGTATTGTTACTTACCAATTCGACATAAAGGAAAAACCAAAAGCTTTATTCGATATAGAAGACCATTGTAACGGAGATGTTCTTCCCCTTTCCAATAACTCTATTTGCCCGACTCAAAACACCTGCACTTATAAATGGGATTTTGGAGATAACTCAACCATAAACACCCAAAATTCCCCCGAATATACGTATGCTTTACCTGGTGATTATGACATAAAATTAATTGTCGAAACCAACCAAGGCTGCACAAGCGAACTTACTAAAACAGTAACCGTTCTGGAAGAACCAATCGCTCAATTTACCGTTGATGACGAATGCGTTTATGATGAACTTCAATTTAACAATACATCAATCGTTAGTTCCCCAACTGTTGTATCCGGTTGGATTTGGAATTTTGGTGATGGTTCATCATTTAGTTCTGATGAATCCCCCAGCCATCTTTACAATTCAGAAGGAACTTATGATATTAGTCTTATTGTTACATTAAACAACGGCTGTATTGACGACACTACTATATCCGCTAAAGTCTATCCAAAGCCTGATGCAAATTTCACGAACACTACCGTATGCGAAAATCAACCACCTACAGAATTTACAAATACTTCGTCTATTTCTTCAGGAAGTATCAATGCTTTTCTATGGGATTTTGATGATGGAAACACCTCTAATATAGTAAACCCGCGAAACTTTTATGCATCCTATGGAATTTACAACGTTACTTTAACCGTTACTTCCGATTTTGGATGTACAGATTCAGAAACTAAACCTGTAACTGTACTGGAGAAACCTACAGTTGATTTTACTTCAAATATTCGTGAAGGTTGTTCTCCTGTATGTGTTTCATTTCAAGATTTGTCGCAAAACAATACAGCGACTAACATTTCTTGGGAATGGAGTTTTGAAAATCACCAAGTATCCAATATGCAAAATCCCTATGCGTGCTTTGTTAACAGTAGCAACACCATCGACTCTACTTATTTCGCCAAAGTCATTGTAACAAACGACTTAGGATGTAAAGATACCTTACTAAAAGAAGATTTTATTACAGTTTATCATAACCCTATTGCTGATTTTGAACCTAATCCTACGCATATTAATATGTATATTGCCGAAATAAGTTTTCAAAACAACTCTATCGGTAGTGATTTCTATGCTTGGGATTTAGGTGACAATACAACAAATGACGAGTTTGAATTTTCTCATGTATATCCGGACACGGGAAATTATGAAATTCAGTTGATTGTCAGCACAATTCATAATTGTACTGATACTACGTATCGAACCATACGTATTGATCCGGTTACTAATTTTTATGCACCTAATACATTTACTCCGAACGGAGACGGAATAAACGATGTATTTAACATTCAAGGCTATAATTTAGAAGAAATGAAACTGGAAATTTTTGACCGTTGGGGTACATTAATCTTCTTTTCTAATGATTTAAACAGAGGATGGGATGGTACTTACAAAGGAGAGCCGGCTATTCAAGATACATATATCTGGAAAGTTACCGTTAGAGATGGATTCGGAGAATGGAAGAAATACAAAGGGCATATCAATTTAATGAGGTAATCTCACTCCCTCATACATAACCTTCTAACAAAGATTAACATTTCGCCCTTTCATTTCCTTTCTTTATTTTGTATATTTGCAGTCTATGAAACTACTTATACTCACCATATCCGCTACCCTAATTACTTCTTGTTCTTTCGCTCAGGAAAACATAAAGGTTATGTTTTACAACATGCTCAAATTTCCAACTACTTTGTTAGATAGAGGCGATACTTTAAAGTTAATTATTCAACACGTTCAACCCGATATATTTGTCATCGAAGAATTGCAAACGCTTCAAGGAGCTAACTATATTTTTGGTAAAGCTCTGAACGTAGATGGCATAACCAAATACAAAAAAGGTATCTACGAAAATGCTAACGGATATGATACCGATAACATGATTTTTTATAACTCAGAAAAAGTAGAGTTGTTGGAGCAACACAATATCAATACCAATCTAAGGGCTTTAAGTGAATATATATTGTATTACAAAGACCCAAATTTAGCTCAAACACACGATACAACAAAATTATATGTCTATGCGTGCCATTTCAAAGCTGCTCAAGGAGCGACGGAAGAGCAAATGCGACTTTCCGAAGCTCAATCTTTAAAAAATTATTTAACCAATCACGGTAGAAACAGAAACATCATTGTCGGTGGAGATTTTAACCTTTATTCCTCATCTGAAGATGCTTATGTAGAATTAATAAATGGAGGAACAACACACTTGAACGACCCTGTTAATCAATCCGGAAATTGGCATAACAATTATAACTTTTCGAGCATCCATACGCAAAGTACGCGAGCGAGCGGACAAGCCAGTCCGGCAGGTGGTTCTACAGGTGGACTTGACGATAGATTTGATTTGATATTAGTTTCCAACGATATAATGAACGGTTCGCAGGGTGTTCATTATGTGCTAAATTCTTACAAAGCAATCGGTCAAGACGGTGCTCATTTTAACGATGGAGTTAATCAGGGCTATAATAGTAGCGTTCCTCCCAGAATTGCAAATGCTTTATACTATGTGAGCGATCACCTTCCTATTACATTAGAGTTAGAAGTCGGAGGGCCTCTTTCAGTACAAGCGAAAGAAAATGTATTAGAAAGTTTTAAATTCAATTCTATGGATCGTTTACTCTCTATTACATTAAACCAATTATACAGCAACGTAAAAATGCGTATTTATAATACTGCCGGTCAAATTGTTATTGACAAACAATTTTCAGGTATTCAAACGATAAACGAATACTTTCCCGAATTAAATTCAGGTATGTATATCGTACAAATAGTTGCTGACGGTCAACCGGTTTCCGGTAAGGTTTTGGTTTACTAAATTCTATTGGATTCATGGGAAACCTTCACCTCTATTTTTCTGTTTTTTTTCTGGCTACTTTTAAATTTATGTTTGCACCGGTAGCAGGCGTTTATTCCGGACTTCCGTTTTGGGAGGTTTATTTATTGGTTGCACTGGGAGGTTGGACAAGTTTTAATGTGTTTTATTTTTTAGCCAATTACTTTATAAGAAAGTCTGTAGAAAAAAGAATTCGATTATCTAAATTGCCTGACTATAAACCAAAGAAGATTTTCACAAAAGCAAATAAGACCATTGTAAAAATCAAACGAACGAATCTTGGTTTTTGGTTAATTTCTATTGGTGCTCCGTTGGTCTTTTCTATTCCTTTAGGAAGCATTATTGTTGCTAAATTTTATCACCACCACAAAGAAACCTATTGGATTAGCAGTATCAGTATTTTTGTCTTTGGTGCAATTTTCACTTTTATAGCATTTTTATTAAAAAACTAGTTTTTGTTATGAGTATTGAACATGTTTTCTTTGATTTAGACCGAACACTTTGGGATTTTAATGCCAATTCAAGATTAGAATTGCACTCAATTTGGGAAGACTTTAAATTACATCAATCAGGAATTTCATTACCCGATGAGTTTATTAAAATTTATGAGCAAATCAATTCGGAATGTTGGGCTCTTTACAGAAAAAACGAAATTACAAAAGAAACTCTACGCGTCAAACGATTTGAAGATACACTTCGTTATTTTGGGATAGAAAATAAATTACTTGCAGAACAAATAGCAACGAGATATACAGATAACAGCCCCAAAAGAACAATTTTGGTTGAAGGTGCACTTCCTCTATTAGAGTACTTAAAAGCAAAATACACGCTTCATATTATCACTAATGGTTTTGAAGAAGTCCAACGTAAAAAACTTAGGAACTGTCAACTTTCCCCTTATTTTAAAACCTTTACATCATCGGAAGAAGCTAGAGTTACCAAACCGCACCCCTCTATTTTTTCAACGGCTTTGGATAAAGCAAAAGCAAAAAAAGAAAATAGTGTTTATATCGGTGATGATTTTATAGTCGATATTCAAGGAGCATCAGACTTTGGTATATCTGCTATTTTTTATAACCCCAATAAAAAAGAACATTCAATGGAGATTATAGGGGACGTAGAAAAGTTGGAAGAAATTAAAACTATTCTCTAATCTTTTTCTTTTACTCGGTATAGTTTAAGCTCTTTAAAGTTAAAGTCCGGATTAGGAATATCAATTCTCATTTCTTCAACCTCACCCAATTCATCTATTATAAAACTACATTTCCCTTTGGGAAGTGATGGCACTTTTTTCATTTCTATTTCGAACGTATTGTAGTGCCAATGCTTTAGGTATCCTTTAAATATCGGTGTATGCGTAAATTGAACAATTAATTTCTCATTATTGATTTTAACCTCTACGTCTCCATAGATATCAGACCGATAAATTCCTGCATATTTTTCCAATGGCAAGGTTGTTTTTGTATTCGGTACTCTTTTCTGTTCTTCCGCGTATCGCATTCTTTTTTCTCGTTCCTCTCTACTTATTTTAAATTCATAAAACATATCTGCCCAATCTTGTTTTTTATTGATGTCGATGTATTCATCTAATACACTAAACATAAAGGCGTAGGGAAGAGAATTGGTACTGTTGGTCAAAATAATAAACCCTAAATCAAGTTCCGGCACCATTACTAATCTCGAAACCATTCCGTCTGCTCCTCCTCCGTGCATAAATACTTCATAGCCTTTGTAATCCATCATTTCTATTCCTAATCCGTAGGATTGAAAATGTTTTGACGGCCATATTGAACGGCTTCCTTTTCCTATTCTTATATTTGTATGTGGTGTTCGAGTTTCTTCTAAGTCTTGTGGATTAACCAAAGAACTATCCCCTATTTTAGTATCGTTGAGTTGAAACTTTAGCCACGTTGACATATCTTTTACAGTAGAAAAAATTGCTCCGGCACCACCTATGTTGTCCCAACTTAAATAGCCTACATTTATTAATTCTCCGTTTTTTTCATTATGAGGCATAGCTACATTGTCATCTTTTTTCATTTCGGAAAATCTAGTAATTGTTCTATCCATTCCCAAGGGAGTAAAAATTCTATCTTTCATAAAATTATCCCAACTCATTTGAGCGGTTTGCCCTAATAATTCTCCTGCGGCGATGTAAAGAATATTAGAGTATCCAAATTCGGTTCTAAAATCGTGTTTAGGCTCTAAATATCGAGCTCTTCGTATAATTTCTTCCCGTGAATAATCAGAACCGTACCAGATTAAATCACCACTAAATGTTCCTAAACCGCTTCTGTGAGAAAGAATATCTTCTATCGTAATAAACTCTGTAACATATGGATCGTATAATTTAAAAAAAGGTAAGTGCTCTTGTACCCTATCCTCCCAATTTAATTTACCTTCACTCACCAACATTGCTATACCTGTCGCCGTAAATAATTTAGTATTGGAAGCTATTGAAAAAAGTGTATTCTCATCCACTTTTTGAGGATTTTTGACATCGGTAATTCCATACCCTTTGAGAAACACTACCGAATCATTTTTTACGATACCGACTGACATTCCGGGTACGTTCCATTTTTTCATTCCTTCAGAGAAAATAGAATCTAATCTTTGTTCAGAGGTTTGAGCAAAGAATACCAATGGAACTAAAATACTTAAAAATAATAATTTCATTTATTCTTGTTTTTATACTTATCGATTACCTTTCTTACACTACCTTCCGTCAACAATTCTTCTTTTGCTTTTTCATAAGAAAGGTTAATTTCTTCTTTTATCATTCTCACTCCTCTATCCACCAATTTATGATTACTTAACTGCATATCAACCATTTTGTTACCTTTTACTCGTCCTAATTTTATCATAGTAGCCGTTGATAGCATATTTAACACCATTTTTTGTGCCGTTCCGGATTTCATTCTTGTACTTCCGGTTACAAACTCAGGACCTACTTCGGGACAAACCGGATATTGTGCCAATGCATCAATTGGACTGTTAGGGTTACAGGTTATACTACCTGTTATTATTCCGTTTTTATTGCACTGTTCCAGTGCTCCAATCACATAAGGCGTTGTTCCCGATGCGGCAATGCCAATGACTACATCTTTTGTACTTACATTGTACTCTTCCAAATCTTTCCAGCCCTGTTCTTTGCTGTCTTCTGCAAACTCTACGGCTTTTCGTATAGCCGTATCACCTCCGGCAATCAATCCTATTACCCAACCGTGAGGAACTCCGAATGTCGGTGGACATTCGGAAGCATCTACAACTCCTAACCTACCACTTGTACCTGCCCCCATATAAAACAGTCGCCCGCCCTGATGCATTTTATCCACGATAACATCAACAAGTTTTTCTATTTTTGGTATTTCTTTTTCAACCGCAAAGGCTACGGTTTTATCTTCAGCATTGATTCCGCGTAACAATTCTTCGGTTGTTTTTTTATCCAAATCATTGTGAAGCGAACTTTGCTCTGTTATTTTATGAAAAGTCATTTTTTTCGGTGTTTACTATCTTTCTGAATACGTGTTAAATATAGGTGTTTTTTATTAATTTGATGTTTTTTATTAACGTGTATTGTAATAATACCATTTAAACATTGAAACGACCCTAATAAAGCGTTTTTATTTTCCTTATACTTAGTAGAAGTTAAGTACAGCTTGATTTATACCTTTTAATTCTGCTAGTTCTCGATGAGCTGATATAAGCCTTTTTAAAACTCTAAATGGATAACTTCTTTAACATTTAATTTCCTTTTGTAAAGTTTTATCTATTTTCTATACAAAGTAAGTTTCTTTTGATAAGAAAATCAAATAATCTTTACATAGTGATTACTTATATCATAAGCTCTCTGCATTTTCTTTACATATAGGCTTCCATAGCCGGGGTTATGTAACGAAAATATTTATCATCTAAAAACACTAAATTCCATTTTCTTTGAACTTACCTCAACTGCGTTAGGGATTGTATCCCTAACACGGGACATCTGAGCACAATAAAACAGTTTTATTTTCCTTATTCTTCTTCAAAATTATTTTCCATAGCTGGGGCTATGCAAAAGAATTTTTCATCGTCTAAGAAAACTAAATTCCGTTTTCTTTGCACTCATCTGTTCCGCGTTAGGGATAGAACGGCGTGTTTGAACTCCTTTTGGTTTGTTGCATATATGCAAACCAAAAGAGTGAGTAGTGATAGCCCGACCATTACGGCGTTGAAAAGTAATGTAGTGCAACGAAACTGCTTTTTTATGCCGTAATGGAAACGCCCAAAACCTCGTCTTACTCCATCAAATAATAGTTTCTTTTGTCGTAATCGATGATGTAAATATTGGTGTAATAGAAGTGTAATACGTCGGTGTAGCTGTAACCTAAATCCACCATATTCATTGCTCCTTCTTGCGAGAGACCTACGCCGTGTCCGAAGCCCTTGCCGTGCAAAATGACTTTATCGCCTTGCTCCTCAATGGAAAAAAAAGTGCTTTTTAGTCGCCAATCTCTTCGTATGTCGGTCAGCAAAATATGTGAATCCCAACCTGCGAGGTATTTTTTGCGGTGAGTTTGTGTGAAATTGAGTACTTTTTCTCGTTTTATCGAGTCTTTTGTATCGTAATTATAAGTACTTTTCAGATAATTCAACCACTCTCTTTTTGATATGCTCTTGGTCCATTTGTAATTGTTTTTTCCTTCAGAAAAAGGGTCGGCTTTACTTCGCAGATAGGATACTTTTTTGCCCCAAACATTTTCGCTGTTTTCGGTCTGCCCTCCGCTATTACTATAAAAAGATGCGGTAATGTAATTCATATCTTCATCCACTAAAACGAGTCCTTTGGTTTCTTCCACGGCTTCTTTTATTTTAGGGTTTTGGTAGTGTTTTCCGAAATAGACTTGACAGTTAACCAAGTCGGTGAGATTAAAGCCTTCGTGTAGAAATTTATTCTTATGTTTTAGGGCATAAGTCCTGCTAATGATGGCTTGTACTTTGTAATATTCTTTAGATTGATAATTACCTGATTCTGATTCAATTACACCTATTAAATATTCTTCTATCGGTACGTGATTGATGACAGTTACTACATCGTTTATGACCTTAATTTCCAAATCACCGTAATAGGTTCGTACTTTGCTATGCGGTGAAATGGTTTGCACTTTAAACATACCGTCCTTTTGCGTTCTCGTGAATTTTATGTTATCGTACTCCCCTTGCGATTCATCGTTGACTATCAATTGTATTTTTACTCCTTGGCGAAGTAACTCTACTTTACTGCCTTTTTTTAGACAATCGAAGGGTAATGAGTCGTTGACAAATACTTCAAAGTCGCAATCCTTTGCGGTAAATTCTATTTGATTGGGTTGAATATGACGGTATAACCCAATAGCCAATATCTCCTCTTGACCACTGGCGAAAAGGGCTGAAAAAATAGATATGTACAACAACAAATGCTTCATTCTATTTCTCTTCTACAATTTTTACAATACCACGTGCAATATTGTCCGAAGCTCCAACTCCTCCACACAATTCTTTTAATTGCTTATAATCGTTCTGCATCTTCTCTCTGTTAGGTTTATCGATGATTTTTTCAAATTCTTTTTCCAAATTTTCAACCGTTAAATCATTCTGTATCAATTCCGTAACCACTTCTTTGTCTAAAATTAAATTGACCAACGAAATGTACTTGATAGTAACCAAACGTTTGGCGATGCTGTACGATATTTTTCCTGCTTGATATACCACTACTTGCGGAACATTAAACAAAGCGGCTTCCAGCGTTGCCGTACCGGAAGTTATCAAACCTGCGTAAGCATTGTTCAATAAATTATAAGTATCATTGTAAATTATTTTTATGGAATTTCCTTGCAATACTTCTTCATAATAAGATTTTTCCAATCCCGGTGCACCGGCTACTATAAACTGATAATCAGGGTGTTTTTTAGCTACTTCTAACATCAGAGGCAACTTTTTATTGATTTCTTGTTTTCGGCTACCGGGCAGTAAAGCTACAATAGGTTGTTCGGATAAGCCGTATTTCGACTTAAATTCCTGAGACGATATAGCTTTTGTTTGCTTAAAATCTTCGATGGCATCAATCAACGGATGCCCTACAAACTCCACCTCACAATCTCGTTCGGCATAAAACTGCTGTTCAAAAGGCAAAATAACAAATAATCGGTCAACATACTTTTTTATCGTTTTTATCCGAGATTCTTTCCACGCCCAAACGGTTGGTGAAATATAATATAAGGTTTTATATCCTTGCTTATGAGCAAATTTTGTCATCCTGAGATTAAACCCCGGATAATCTATAAAAATCACTGCATCCGGCTCTTCTTCTTGTATTTGAGTTTTGCAAAGTCGAATATTCTTAAAAATCGTTCGAATGTTTTTCAGCACTTCCCAAAACCCCATAAAAGCCAATTCTTTATAGTGTTTGGTCAGTCGCAAACCTTCTTTTTGCATTAAATCACCTCCCCAACCTACAAATTCGGCATCGGGCTGT
>JALTUD010000459.1 GCA_027047735.1 Flavobacteriales bacterium
TTGTTGAAAATAGCAAAAGAGAATATCTACTTATTTTTAGAAATGGTAAATGGGATTTACCAAAAGGACATATTGAGAAAGGAGAAACCATTGAATGGGGAGCACTTCGAGAGGTTGAAGAAGAAACTGGTGTGTCTTCTCCGAGATTAGTAAAACTAATTACTGAAACATTTCATACTTATTGGTATGGAAATTCCAGAGTACTTAAACACACTTACTGGCACTTTATGAAAAAAGATACTGAAAACTATACTTTGTTGAAGCCTCAAACAGAAGAAGGTATTACAAAAGTTGAATGGTGTTCTAAAGAAGAAACTAATACACGATTAAGCAAAAGCTATTCTTCGATTCAGGATGTTTGGAAGACCTTTTTAATTGACGTTGCTCAATAATACTCCAATAAAAAACAGCAATGAGACAAAAAAAGTGGAAAGGGCTATTTTCTTTAATTCGGGATCAAACAAATGTTTTTCACTATTATAAAGGACGAAAAAAGCATTTTTAAATAAAACCCAAAAAGGAATGAGACTTACATATACTAATGGAGTATGAAGTTTTAACAAAAAAAACAGCCAACTTAAAAATGACAGGAATATCAAGCTAAAATGATAATATTTTGCCTTATCTCCTCCTATCAACACAACTAAGGTATTTTTATGACAATCGGCATCATTTTCTTCATCTCGCATATTATTCATATTGAGAACCGCTGTACTTAATAAGCCAATTGTTATCGAGGCGGGAAAAACTTCAATAACGACAGAATGAGCATACAAATAATAGGTTCCGATGACACCTACCAAACCAAAAAAAAGAAAAACAAATATATCTCCCATTCCGGAATATCCGTAAGGATTTTTTCCCATTGTATATTTAACTGCAGCTAAAATCGAAGCTATTCCTAAGAAGATGAATATAAATACATTGTATAAATCATCATTAATAAAAGCAATAATAATTAATAACAAACCACTAATAAAAGAAAGAACAGCCGTTATAATTATTGCTCTCAACATCTTTTGCTGTGTAATCTCTTGACTTTGAATAGAGCGTTTAGGACCTATTCTATTAGAATTATCTGTTCCTTTTTGAGCGTCTCCATAATCATTGGCTAAGTTAGATAATATCTGTAATAATACTGTAGTTACGATTACCAATAAGCAAATTTTTAAATCAAATATATGGAAATAAACAGCTAAGGCTGAAGCCGTAAAAACCGAAGACAAAGATAAAGGCAAGGTTCTCAATCGAAAAGCTTTCAACCATATTTTTATTTTTTTCATAGCTCTTTTTTATCATTTTTAGAAAATCCTTAAATCTGCAAGTGATTTCGTTATGAAAAGTCAAAATGCGTATTAGTATTGGTCAAGCACAGTTTTGAGACACGCAAGCGTAGCCATAGCTACGGTGAGTATCGAAAAACGAGCATTGTCAATAATGATACGGAGTTTGGCTTTGGAATAGAAGTTTACTTGCGGATTTAAGGAAAATTATATTCACAAAAAAAACCCATTCTTTCGAATGAGTTTTTTTCATCATATTGATTTATTTTACTTATCTTTTACTAGCTCCTAAACCTCTTGGGCTTCCCATTCTATCCATCGCACATCTAAAACCGATATAAGAAGTAGCTAAATCCTCATCTAAATATCTTCTTGTTCCCGGATTCATCCAATAAGCTCTATCTCTCCACGAACCTCCTTTATAAACACGAGATTTATCGGATATTAGTGTCGTAGGATCCTGAGCTCCTGCTAAGGTTTTGTCCTTACCTGACTGATACATCACCCAATCTTCTTTCTTAGTATCACTATTAATACCGGCAATCATTGCTTCACTCATCTCTCCACCCGGATAATAAATTGACGAACGCAAATCTCCATCTAACTCATCGATATTATCAGCAATTCGATAATTTCGACGCTTAATATTTTCCTCTGCGGTAACTTCTCGCATCTTAAGATTCCCCGGCGTATCCAACACATAATCTGATAAGCCCGATCTTAACATTGGAATAATTTCCAATTCGTACTCTTCATAACCCGGTATTTGCTGGATTTGACTATTTATATCTTCGAATATCTCAGTGAAAATCATACTAATTTGCTCAGCTGCTTGCAAGTGTTGTTTCTGCTTTCTGAGTTTTTTAGCTTCTTTCACTTGTTCAGCAATAGCATCTAATAGTAAATTTTCTAATGAATCAACTTTATCCGGTCTTCCTTCATATCCATATCTCCTATCTGCTTTTCCTTGACGTTCAGCTTTAAATTCAGCTAAATACTCTTCTATTCCATCTATATCATATACTGTTGCATCGTATTTATCAGCGATTGTCCCTTCTACGTTCAATACTTTTGTTTTGAACACATTTCCACGGAACGGTCTGAACTCATCAAAATCTTCCGAAGATAACACTCTATAAACATCCATCACCCACTCACTAACATTACCCGCCATATTATACAAACCGTAATCATTCGGCCAATACGAAATAACAGGAGCTGTTACATCTGCATTATCATTTAAGTGTCCTGCAATCCCCATATAATCACCACGTCCTCTAACGAAGTTAGCCATCATATCTCCTTGCCATTTATCATCCGGATTACGCACATAATGACCATTCCAAGGATAAATTCTTCTTTCGGTAATACGTCCATCCACAGTATTACCAATCAAACCATAAGCAGCAAATTCCCATTCTGCTTCAGTAGGAAGACGATAACGAGGTAATAAAATACCATCTTCCAATCTTACACCTCGTGTTCCCATATCTTTTGAACGATCACCACTAGCAGCGGCAGGATCATAATTTGGCATTTGTCCGGCCTCATTCAACCCTTCTTCATATTGTCCGGCTAAATAAGCGTCCGTTGTAAACGGATTATTTTGTTGATCCGGATTCATTACTAAGATACCTTCTCTTATCAAGATAAATTCATTCACTCTATCCGTACGCCAAGCAGCAAAATTTGTAGCTTGTAACCAATTCACACCGACAACGGGATAATCTCTGTAAGAAGGATGCCTTAAGTAATACTCAACATAAGGTTCATTATAGGCTAACTTCTCTCTCCAAACCAAAGTATCAGGAAGAGCTTTTTTATGTATCATTGGAAAATCCGTAAAGGTTCTTCTTGTCCAATACAAATACTCTAAATATTGGTGATTTGTAATTTCCGTTTCATCTAAATAAAACGAAGAAACCGTTACACTCCTAGGCGTATTGTGATTTTCGTACATCACATCCTGTTCGGTTTGTCCCATTGTAAAAGTACCTCCTTCAATCAACAATAATCCGGGACCTGTTTCTTGTTCCTCATAAGCTCTTTTCTCAAAACCTCCATTTGCAGGGTTATTAAATTCCCACCCGGTCGTTTTCGAACGCTCATAAGAACACGATGAAAAAACACCTGTAATCAATGCTAAAACTGCCAATACGGCTATATTAATCTGCTTCATATTCCTGTTTTTATGTCCCCTTACTACTCTTTTTTAGAGCAATAGGTTACAAAAATAGTTATTTTTTTTAAAAATTAGGGCAAGTAACCGAACGAAATGTTTTTTTCTTGGTTCTACATTTGAATACATAGTTAAAAGAAACCTCGTGTGCACCTCCGGATGCAAGAGAAAGTTTTGAAATTGTTGCGTCGTAGCTATATCCAACCTTTACCCCTCCGGCGTGTATTCCCAACAAAACAATAAAAGCATCCGCATTTCGATACCAAACTCCACCAACCAAAGGACCTTTCTTTACATACATTCCTATATTCATTTGGCTCGTTTTTGCTTGTTGCCTGAATAAAATATTAGGCGAAATAGACATTCCTTCATCTTTATTATATTTAGAGCCCGAGCCGGAAAGAGGTATAACAGCTCCAGCATGCCCTGTGATTTTAAGCGGTAAAGGACTTTTCCCTTTTATTAAAGACTCATCAGGTTGATTAATATGATGAAAAGCAAACCCAAAGAAAAATTTTTCACTAAAACCAATTGCTCCGGCAGAAAAATCCATTCCCGAACGACTTCCACCTCTTGGAATATCGCCCGAATCATAGACAAATCCCCTTCTTGTGTCAATCATATCGCCAAAAGTTAAACGACTCCAATCCAATGATTTTTGAAAAAAAGTAGCTTCTGCCCCAAACCGTACAGAAAAATCACGACTTAATTTCATTTGGTAAGCATAAATACCGCTTATTCTAGTGGTTGACAATGTTTTCGCTTGTTTATCCGTAAAAACCATCAAACCTAATCCCCCGGACATTGCCGAAACATATTGATCATAAGAAGCACTCGTTGTGATAAACGTTCCGGACAATCCGGGCCATTGATTTCTATAATTCAAAGACACCCTTGGACATTTATTAGTTCCTGCAAAAGCCGGATTCAAATACAAAGGATTCGCGTAAAACTGTGTAAACTCAGCATCTTGTGCATACGTCTTAACATACGAAGCAAACACTAAACTTAGCAGGAATAAGCCTACTATTTTATTCGTTATTATTTCTACCGGAGATGCCAATTGTTCTTTTTTTTATATCGTTAATAACATACATTTACTTTGGGCGTTACCACAAAGGTCGGGCTATCACTACTCACTCTTTTGGTTTGCATATATGCAACAAACCAAAAGGAGTTCAAACACGCCGTTCTATCCCTAACGCAGTTGAGATAAGTACAAAGAAAATGGAGTTTAGTATTCTTAGACGATGAATATTTTCTTTGCATAGCACCAGCTATGGAAACAAAATATAAAGAAGTATAAGGATACTAAAAACATTTTATTGTACTTAGATTAACTGTGTTAGGGATACAATCCCTAACGCTACTATGTACTACATTTCTTAAAATTCAATACCGTTTAAAACATAAGCATCACTGCCAATAAACATATATCAAACTACTGAATTTTAACGAAACTACTATGCAATAATACAAAAATAATAACACAAAGCAATAACAGATAA
>JALTUD010000460.1 GCA_027047735.1 Flavobacteriales bacterium
GCTTTCGAAAGTCGTTTAATCGTTCCTAAATAAGTCGTCATAAAAAGACTTTCCAAGTGAATAATATCAAAAGTTTCTTCTTTAAGTGTCTGTCTTAAAAGCCTGTCAAAATCAGGGGAGAAAAATCGACTAATATTATAAGAGTCGGAGGTTACCAGATTAGAAAAGGCATCAACAATATTAAGTTCGGTATCTACAAAGGCAGATTCAATTTGAGTTTCTTTTAAAAAATGAGGATCAATTTTATGGGGTAGAAAAGGGTGTTTTTTAGTTGATATGGTTAGTACTTTTACTGAAATATTATTTTGCAAAAAACCTTTGGTAATGTTATTTATAGCAATACAACCTCCATCTATTGCGGGTTGAGGCGGTTTATGGCAAAGTTGTAATACTTTCATTTTTTGCGTTTTAGTTTTTGAAGAAGGCGTACATAAAAGTCCATATCAAAGAGTTTGGAATCGTTATTGGCTTTGACAAAGACAAAAATAGTAACAGGGGTGAGAATAATTGCACTGAGCCACATTCCGACTAAAGGGGATAGAACACCATCCATTGCCATTTCTTCTCCGGCACGTGTAAAGATAAAATAAAATAAAAACAAAATGATACCGATTAAAACGGGAATTCCGATTCCTCCTTTTTTTACGATTGCACCTAGCGAACTACCTAGTATGAGTAGCATCATACAGGCATAAGAAAGAGTAAATTTTTGATGCCAACTGATGTCTTTTTTCATTAAGTATCGTTGGTGGCTTTCTTCCATAGCGATGGGTACTTTCATGTTTTTGATGAGCCCTCTGGTAAGCTCTATTGCTTTGGCGATGCTTCTTTTTTGTGAGAGGCTGTCTAATTTAACAAAGTAATTTTGAGTAGCTGTAATACTATCATAGCCGGCGGGTATAGTGTCGTCTATACCGCGGGTGATGGTGAATTTATTACGTTGTGTATGGTAACGTGCTATTTGTGTTCGTTTGTGTGCTTTTATTGCCGAATCTTTCAGGTGTTTTAATTGCGTTAGGGATAAAAAGCGTTCGTCTTTAGAGTATTCTTCCTCATCAGATCGTTCAAAATCAAATGATTTCAACTTTATTTTAAGGGTAGCTTTATCAAAATAATAACGCATAAAAGGATATTTACTATCCTTAATTTCTTTGGGACTCCACTCTTGAAAAATAAATCCGTCGTACAGGTTGAGAATCATTAGTGAGCTGTTTTCCGGGCGAATAATTGCTCCTTTTTTGGCACTGATTACTCGTTTATAATCCCTTGGGTCTTTGGAGTAATCTTGGTGTTGATTCATTTCAGTATAATCATAAATGA
>JALTUD010000461.1 GCA_027047735.1 Flavobacteriales bacterium
CGTTAGGGATTGTATCCCTAACACGAAACATCTGAGCACAATAAAACGGCTTTATTTTCCTTATACTTCTTCAAAATTATTTTCCATAGCTGGGGCTATGCAAAAGAAAATATTCATCGCCTAAAGAAACTAAAACTCATTTTCTTAGTACCCATTCTGCTCGCGTTAGGGATAGAAACGGCATCCTTTTGCCCTCCCTCCTTTTGGAGGGCAAAAGATATAGCGGATAGCCCGACCTTTCACGAGTAAAAAACATATAGTGCAACGGAATGTTTTTTATTCGTGAAAGGGAACGCCCAAAATATTTTATTGAACTTCGTCTAAAACTTTTTCAATTGTTTCCCAAACTTTATTGGCGGTAGTGTCCCAATTAAATTGCTTGGCTCTCTCCAGTCCTTTTTGAATTAACTCTGTTCTTAACTTAGGATTGGTAATATTTTTCATTGCTTCAGCTATTTGATGAATGTTATTTGGTTCACAATAAAGTGCAGCTTCCTCGGCAATTTCGGGCATAGATGAATTAGTTCCGGTAATTACGGGGACACCTGATTTCATGGCTTCAACTATTGGGATGCCAAACCCCTCAAAATAAGAGACATAAAGGAGAGCAAAGGCAGAGGATAATATATCTTTTAAATCGGCGTCATAGAGTCTACCTAAGAAAATTACATCGTTTTTATAGTGCATTGATTGATAAATCTCATTATAATCTTGATGGGTAAACATTGTCTCTCCAACAATCAGGAATTTATGTGTATGCTCCGGATTGTTTGACTTGAATCGGTCGAAAGCCTTTAACATATTAGCGATGTTTTTCCTTTTATTTAACGAGCCGATATAAATAAAATAAGGATTCCCATCTGAAATTTTATTTCGTACAATTTGTTGCTCGGAGTCAGAAAGGGGAGAAAAAATAGGATTAACACCGTTATAGGCTACATCAATTTTATTCAAGGGGATATTATAGCAGGTGTGAATATCTTTTTTAGAAAATTCCGATACTGTGATAATTCTTTGAGAAACATTAGCAAACAACGGAAAATACGTTATATAATACCGGAGTATATGTTTAGGGAAAAACTCAGGGAAGTGCTCAAAATTCAAATCATGTATGGTAGCAATTTGAGGGGTTTTAGTTCTAAGACTCAGATAGCCATCGGGAGAAAAGAAAACATCGATTTTATTTTTTCTTAAAAATTTAGTAACCGACCAATTGAACCAAATTTTAAATAAAATAGGATGTCTAGCTTGAGGGAAAAGCACTATGGGTGTAATATTATCGGAAAAAATAAAGTCGGAAGAAAATGGACGGTCAAAAAG
>JALTUD010000462.1 GCA_027047735.1 Flavobacteriales bacterium
CTTTATTCTGCAGTATAAATCTATCTCCTGCAGATAAATCTTTTACCAATACAACATCATCTTTTCTCAAGTAATCGTTTAATACCCTGTCCGAACAACTGGACGCTTTCGGGTTGTTGATGTGTTGTAAAAGTACGTCTTTTTCTTCTTGCGAGAGAGCGGAATGTTCCGGATGTAAAAGCGGTTTAAATAAGGCTTTGTAAAAAGCCTTCCATTCTTTACCATGCGGGGCAATATTACGATTATCCTTATGTTCCAACCAATTGTGCAAATGAGCTATTTCGTGAAGAGTCGTAACTAAAAAATTTAACGGTTCTAAATCACTGTTAACACTTATACTGCAATGTACTTTTCTAACGACTTTAAAATCTCCCAATTTGGTTTTTCGTGGACGTACAATTTTAAATTGAACGGGATGCTCCTTCAATAAATCATATACATATTCCTCTGTTCCCTCAGGAAGAAATTTTCTTAATATGTTAAGCTCGTTCGTTTTTCTTATATCCTTCATAGCCGGAAGACGGATTTGTTTTTTCAATTTTACTCCAAGAAGGGCAAGTATTGCATTTGTTCTTTGTCCTAAACAAAGAACAAGAACTCATTGCCAATGAAATACTAAAAATTAAAGTTATTGTTTTTATCTGCATAAAACTTAGGCTTTTATACCATTTAAATATTGAAATGGTATTATTTCCATTCAAAGGTATTGATTAAATGTTCTATATCTTCTTTTACGTACTCCAATACAGGCTGTAAAGAGTCGTAATTCGGTACGGTTTCAAAATACAAAGAACCGGCAAAGTAATTATTGGTACTATCGGTTAGATAAAACAGATAATTACAAGCTACATCGCCTTTTAAATCAAAACTTGTTCCAAAGACTTTATTCTCCGGGTTTGAATATTCTGTTTCTTCAATACTATTTGCCTTTATCGTATGTTCATACGCTAATTTACGTGAATACTCCGTATATTGAAACAAGTTAGAGTCCAAAGGAACATAGGTACAATAAATTACGGCCTTAAATTTTGGATAGATAATGTTTTTAAAACATTTTTCTACAGGCACTTCTGGTTTACTAATAACTTGAGCCAAAGTAGAAACCTCAAAACTATAATTGCAACTATCATCAAACTTTTTATAGCTGTGTTTCGGCAGTTCTATTCTAAAATAACTTTTGGGTTTGGGATAGGGGTCTTCGTGTTTACAAGCGTTAAAAACAGCAAGAACAGATAACAAAAAGAAAAAACGAAAGACTAAAACCTTATTCATCTTCTATCATTATTTTTACTTGTTTGATTCTTCTTTTATCGGAAGAC
>JALTUD010000463.1 GCA_027047735.1 Flavobacteriales bacterium
GAAAAGGGTCGGGCTATCCACTATATCTTTTGGGTTGCATAAGTGCAACAACCCAAAAGGATGCCGTTTCTATCCCTAACGCGAACTAAATTGGCGGATAGAAAGTGAATTTTTGGTTTCTTAGACGATGAATAAAAATTTTGCATAGCCCTAGCTATGGAAAATTTTTATGAAGAAGTATAAGGAATCAAAAAACGTTTTGTACCGTCTATTTTGTTCGTGTTAAGGATACCAATCCCTAACGCGTTCCGAGTTAAGCACAAAATTAATCAAGTTATTTGGTTTATCTTGGCATTAACACAAAAAGAATACCAAACCAAAACCACTCCAATCATCTGCATTATCATGATTTTTTTAATCCTTAATATCAACACAAAATTGAAACATCTATAATCTTAAATCCGCAAGTGAACTTCTATTACAAAGCCAAACTCCGCATCATTATTGGCAATGCTCGTTTTTCGTTACTCACCGTAGCTATGGCTACGTTTGCGTGTCTCAAAACTGTGCTAGACCAATACTAATGCGTATTTTGACTTTTCATAACGAAATCACTTGAGGATTTTAAGGTATAATAAAAACAAACATTCAGACAACCTTTGGAAACATGAAAAGTTACAGACATTAGAAACTTATCCTCAACTCGAAATAGCACAGAGGTTTTGTTCCGCATTAGGGATAGGAACGGCATCCTTTTGCCTGCTTGCCTTTATGGCAGGCAAAAGATATAGTGGATAGCCCGACCATTACGGCGTTAAAAAGTAGTGTAGTGTCAACGAAACTACTTTTTTATGCTGTAATGGGAATGCCCAAATATTGAATAACTTAACTATTAATTTGAAGAATCAATAACTTCAATGTACCTTTGCAAAAAATTAGAAATTATGTTTAGAAAAAAAACACTCCCAATGATTGCTCTTTCTGCTCTGATGATGACAGGATGCGTAAAAAAAGAGATTAATCTTGAGCAAGTAAATACGCCCGCACTCGACCCAAGCTTTGCTATGCCTTTGGGCGAGGTAAACCTTAACTTAGGTGATTTAGAGGCTGAAGCGAATATCAATAACCTGCAATACAATAACTCGACGACGTTGTTTGAGCTGGTGTATAAAAATCGTTTATTTGAGTTAACACCTAATGATTTAATTACAATTCCCAACCAAAGTTATACGTCTTCGTTTTCGCTTACACCTAGTGATGTTACCGCATTTTTAGCAACCGGTGCGGGAATAACAAGCACATTCTTACATTCGGCTACATTTACGTTCAACGTTCCCAACGGTGCTCAATTGGACAGTATTGTCATTCAATCCGGAAC
>JALTUD010000464.1:0-1676 GCA_027047735.1 Flavobacteriales bacterium
AGTAGCAAGAACCTTAGTAGGATTAGAAGAAGTATTGGCAAAAGAGATTAAAGAATTAGGAGGAGAAGATGTTGAGATTTTTAATCGTGCTGTTGAATACAAAGGAGATATGCGACTATTGTATGCCAGTAATTTATGGTTAAGAACAGCCATCGATGTATTACTTCCGTTATCCAAATTTACGGCAAATAATGAAGAAGAATTATACGACAAAATACAACGTATCAATTGGAGTAATTACATCACGTCTGAAAAAACATTTTCAATAGTACCCATCGTTCATTCATCGTATTTTAATCATTCTCATTACGCCGCATTAAAAGTAAAAGATGCAATAGTCGATCAATTAAGAGAAAAAAAAGGACGAAGACCCAACGTCAATACAGAAAATCCCGATGTAAAAATAATGTTGCGTATTTCCGAAAATAAATGTTCTGTTTTATTAAACAGTTCAGGAGATTCCTTATTCAAAAGAGGTTACCGTACCTATGGTGGTGCAGCTCCTATTAATGAGGTGTTGGCAGCAGGAATCATCGCACTTACAGGCTGGGACGCTAAAACACCTTTTGTTGATCCAATGTGCGGTTCCGGTACTTTTGTAATAGAAGCAGCAATGAAAGCTAGAAACATAGCACCATCTATAAACCGTGATGAATTTGGTTTTATGAATTGGTTGGATTATCGGGAAGACATTTGGAAGGCTATCTATAAAGAAGCTGAGTATTGCATAGAAGAAAACGATGTTCCCATTTTTGGTTTTGATAAATCCAGACAAACCGTCCGTATTGCGGAAATGAACGCCGAATCAATACCCGCCTTAAAAGGAGCAATTCAATTTGAAATGAAAGACTTCTTTAAGAGTTCCAAGCCAACGGAAAAAGGTATTTTGGTAACCAACCCACCTTATGAAGTACGAATTAAAACCAACAATATCGAAATGTTTTATGAATTTATCGGTAATACATTAAAACATAAATGGGTAGGATACGATGCTTGGATTATTTCATCAAATATGCAAGCTCTTAAACGCTTAGGGCTTTCAGCTAAAAAGAAAATTACTTTGTTCAATGCTCAATTGGAAAGTAAATTAGTTTATTTACCTCTATACGAAGGAAGTAAAAAAGCAAAGAAACAGCAAGAAAATCAAGAGATGCAGTAGTATTTCGCTTTAAATCTTCATTAAGGTCTTTCAAATATGACCGAATAGACTTGTATCTGCTGACAAAATTCAATATAAACAATACATTGTTGGCATACTTTTTATTTCATATAAAAACGAATAGAGATAATCCCTTAATTTGTGGATAATTTACAGTTGGTTAATATGAAATTCGGAGCAAAATATTGGTTGATTTTATGGGGCGTGTTTTCGGGAAGTTTTTATGCTCAGGATAAAAAAATCGATAAATTAGAAATGCTCTACGATCAAGGACATTATATTAATGTCTATCGAAAAAGTAAAAAACTGCAACGAAAGAAATCAGAATACAAAAAAAGTGCTCCTGTACTATTATTTCAAGCTTTATCGGAATATCAATTAGCTAAGGATAAAAATAAGTTTTCTAAGGAAAAAGCAATACAAGAATTTAGAACATTTAAAGCCAAAGACACAATAGGTGAATATAGCATCATGTATGCCGATTATATTTATGATATGAAATTGGCTATGATAAATG
>JALTUD010000464.1:1686-4958 GCA_027047735.1 Flavobacteriales bacterium
AAATTATATTAGTCATTTTGGAAACACGCATAGCTACGAACAAATAACAGAAGCAGTTCAAAAAGAATCTTCGGCAGAAGGAAAAATAGAAGAACAGGAAGATGTCTCCAATGATAATACTACCGAAGTACATTCTACCCAAAAAATACAAAAGCATATTATAAAGGAAGCAAAAAAGCTAATAGGGAAACCTTATAAATTCGGAGGTACAACGCCAAAGGGATTTGACTGTTCCGGATTTACACAATATGTCTATGCTAAAAATAATCTAACTTTACCCAGAACTTCAGGGGAACAGGCTGTATATACCAAACGAGATAAATTAAAAAATGCTGAAATTGGTGATTTGGTTTTTTTTGGTAAAAATAAAAATTCAGTCAATCATGTTGGAATTATCAGCAAAATAGAAGGAGATAAAGTGTATATGATTCATGCTTCAACCAGTCGGGGAATTATGGAAACAGAAATTACAACCAATGTTTATTGGAGCAAAAGAGTACTTTTTATAACAAAAAATATTAAATCCATTCAATGATGAATTTTCGTCAATTATTATTGTTCATTTTTATAAGTTTTAGTGTTGTTCTTTATGGACAGACAGAAAAAGACAACAAAATTATTGTAGTCATAGATGCCGGTCATGGCGGTAAAGACCCCGGTAATTTGAATGCCACCAAAGGACTAAAAAAAGAAAAAGAATTGAACCTGATAATGGCAAAAAAGTTAGGTGCTTATATTGATAAATACCTTGGACATCACGTAAAAGTTGTTTACACGAGAACAACCGATGTCTTTATTCCGTTGGAAGAACGGGTAGCCAAGGCAAATAAGTTAAAAGCCGATTATTTTATCTCGATTCATTGTAACGCTTCGGAAAATCCGGATGTTTACGGAACAGAAACACATGTTCATAATATCAAAAGTGTAACCAGCAGGGAGTTGGCACTGGAAATAGAAAAACAGTTTAAAAATCGAGCAGGAAGAAACAGTAGAGGCTTAAAGCTGAAAACTGATAGAATGTATAATATTTTAGTGTTAAAAGATAGTAAAATGCCGGCTGTACTGGTTGAAACGGGATTTATGACCAACAAAAAAGAGGAAGCATATCTAAATTCAGAAAGAGGACAAGATTTAATTGCTTCGGCAATTTTTAGAGCTTTTAGAGATTATGTAAAGAAAAAACACGGAATAGAAATGAGAAATCCGGGAGAAAATAAAGATGCCGAAGAAGAAAGACCGGTTTATAAAATTCAAATTATGGCCTCTACAGGCCCCGTTTCACTTAAAAATCCCGATTTTAAGAAGATAGGAAAACCAATAGAAGAAATGAAGGTAACCAATGCCAAATCTCCTTTTAACTACAAATATTATGTGGGGTCTTATAAAGATAAGAAAGAGGCAAGAAAGCTATTGAAAGAAATTAAACAAAATACTAACTTTAAAGATGCCTTTATTGTAAAGTTTGAGTAGAGTTTGTTCAAGTAATTTATTTTTCCAAAGGATTATTATATTTTGTTTTGAACTTTTTATCCAAACGCATATCGACGTCTTTTTGGTAAACCCATTTGTTTTTATCCCAAACAAAAGCATCAAAACTAAGGTCGGTAACGTACCAGTCTTTTATACCTTCCAATTCCGGAGATGTAGGGGAGAGGTGATCAAAAATAATGTACTCCTGTTTTTTTATCGTTTTGTGTTTTAAGGACATATATGTATCCTTTTTATACTGAAAGATAACTCTTCTTTTTATTTTGTCATCGTCCATTTTAAATATAGGGTCACCGAATTTTAGTTTTGTATTACCGCTGAATTTCATTGTTTCTATAATCTTTTTGTTAGAAGATATATCGTTTCCGTCCCATGCCAACAGCGTGTAAATAGTACGAGTACCTCGTTTAACCGGAATGATATCGTAGTATAGAGCTCCATACCATTTTTTTTCGGTAAATTGTGTATATTCGGGTGTTCTGGCATATTTGGATTTATCTATACAATCAATTAAATACCTTTTATCTCTTTTTTTATCATATTTTGATACAATACAATAGTATTGATGTTCTCCGTATTTATTGAGTTCAATATTCCAGTTATAGATTCTAAAAACACCATCAGGCGAATCAAGTATAGCCATTTTTTTCTTTAGTTTTTCAAATGGATAGTCCGGTGCTTTTGTATTTCGTGTTAAGACGTATTTTAGTGTGTTTTTAAAATCTTTATTAGCTATTTTTTTACTGTGTTCATCCGGTTGATTTCTGGCTATTTGCAAAAGGTGAATAAGAGAATCTTCGGCAAATTGAATGTCCGTAGCAATATTTTGTGCAGAAAAGCAGAGAATGATACCGGAAAAAATAAATGTTGTCAGTAATTTCATAAATAGTAAGAAGTAAATATTCATTGTCTAAGAAAGCTAAAACTCACTTTTGATTCTTTTCAATATTAATATGATAGGAAAGAGCAAAATATAAGCCAAAAAAAACACCGTAAAGTCGCTTCTGTTACGGTGTTTCTTAATAGAGGTTACACTTGTAGTGTTTATGTTTATTCTCCTAAATGTAATAAATCTTTCTTTTTGAGTAGTTCTTCTTCCGATTCTCTGTAGTTTTCATCATCTACACAGCAATCAACGGGGCAAACTGCCGCACATTGAGGTTCATCGTGAAATCCTACACATTCTGTACATTTATCCGGTACAATGTAGTATATGTCCATATCGATTGGTTCGTTCTCTTCATCAGCGTCAA
This sequence comes from Flavobacteriales bacterium, assembly GCA_027047735.1. Lineage (GTDB taxonomy): Bacteria > Bacteroidota > Bacteroidia > Flavobacteriales_D > Parvicellaceae > S010-51. The sequence continues at coordinate 4,428 of JALTUD010000464.1, forward strand.
CGGTTATTCCCGTATTGATTCCGGTAACTTTTCCTTTTAATGTTGTACCATCCGAGAATTTCCATTCAGCACCACCTTCGTAAATAGCATTGTTTGGACATTCCGGTTCACATGCTCCGCAATTGATACATTCGTCAGTTATTTTTATTGCCATTTTATTGCTTGTTTGTTATTTGGGGGCAAAGATAATAGCTTTAATCAGAATATTGAATTTTTATTACTGCGAATTTTTTCTTAAAATACATAAAGTAACTTTAGTTACCATAAGCGGGGCAATGTCCTCCGTGTCCTTTTGCCGTAGAACGAGAAGTACCACATGAACTCATTCCCAATACGAATAGTCCTAATAAAGTGAGTGTTATAATTTTCCTTTTCATAAGTATATTGATTTTCAACCAAAGATATTCTAAAACTCAGGTATAAACAAATTTATTTTGAAGTGGTGTAACTTTTTGTTACGAACGACTAGTTTTTTTATTTGAACTACATCTGGTAGCTTTTAAAAATCAAATAAAGTAGGAAAGCATATAG
>JALTUD010000465.1 GCA_027047735.1 Flavobacteriales bacterium
CATTGTTTCCAATAGCAACCGTGAGAGATAGTCAGCTTATTCCATCTTCCGTCACTCCAAAGGCGGTGCATTGGATTCATAACGTCTAAAAAGGAAAGGTATAAATGATGTTTAAGTCCCTTGTAACTTGGTGCAGGTAAATCTCTGTGGTGAAAAATGGTGTTGGGAAGATGATTTTGGTAAACTACTTTACCTTTTTTTAGTAAGAAAGATCTTTCCAGTTTTTTAATATCCACATTGTTTTGCAAGTATTCAATCAAACGGAGTAGGGGAGATTCTCCGTCATCGAGGGTGATGAAGTCGGTGTATTGAAATATGCGAGGGTCTTTCAGTGAGCGTAGTTCGGTATTGCAATAACCACCGCCGAATGAAATTTTGATTTTCGGAAAATATTGTTTGATAAATTGACCGCAACGCAGAGCCGAAAATAAGTTACCCGGAAAAGGAATGGTAAAGCAAATTAAATCAGGAGAAAATTTTTCTATTTTTTCCGAAAGAAGAACTAATAATTCATCTTCGATGAGTGTAGTTTCATAACTTAAATATTCTTCCAATTGGTCAAAACTACTTGCTGCTGAAGCAATGCTTTCGGCATAGCGGGTAAAGGAAAAGAACTCATCAAGATTGGCTTTTATAAAATCGCCTAGTTCTTCAATAAAAAGAGTAGCAAAGTGTTTTGCTTTATCAATGATTCCCAAGTTTCCGAAAGCCCAATCTAAATCATCTTCCAGTTCTTCAAAACGGTGGTTTTTTGGGAGGTATGCCGGATGAAGTATTTGGTAAGCGGTAGTTGTTTCATGTTTTCGTAAAAAGCCGATAACGGTATCTATCTTTGAAATATATTCATCTCGTTTTTCCCAAATAGGTTCAAATATGATTTCGGTATTGAATCGTTCTACCTCGTTAAAGATTCGTTCAATGTTTTGTCGCGTGAAAATACGATTAAATAACTCGATACTCAAATCGCATTGGAATGTGTTAATTCCCTGCTCGTCCAAAAATCCTTTGATATAGCAAGTAGCAGGATAAGGTGTATTGAGTTGAGTAAATGGAGGTGTAACCAGTAGAACGTTCATCAAGAAAAGAATTATGAGATTCGCACACCCACCACACAAACATCATCGGTTTGCTCCGTGTCTTTTTTCCAATCCATAAAGGTTTGGTTGATGATTTCTTTTTGCTCTGCCATAGGTTTGGAACTGATTTTTAAAAACAAATTACGGATAGGTTGATAATAGAATTTCTTATTTCTTTTTCCGCCTTTTTGGTCAGGTAACCCATCGGTGTGCATGTATAAAATATCACCCGCTTTAAC
>JALTUD010000466.1:0-3638 GCA_027047735.1 Flavobacteriales bacterium
GGATATACGGAGGAACACCGGGAGATATGTTTACTACTGTAAGTAAAGGTCGTCCAAACGGGATGCCTGCTCATGAAAGTAAGTTTAACGAAAAGCAAATACAACAAATTATTTCTTATGTTCATTCACTACCTTTTAAAGAAGGAAAAGCTCCACAGGGAGAGTTAATGAAATAATGATTAAAAACACAAAAAAAGGTCGTACCTCAACAGTACGACCTTTTTTGTTTATAATACCTTAAATCCGCAAGTGAAATTCTATTACAAACCCAAACTCCGCATCATTATTGGCAATGCTCGTTTTTCGATACTCACCGTAGCTATGGCTACGCTTGCGTGTCTCAAAACTGTGCTTGACCAATACTAATGCGGATTTTGACTTTTCATAACGAAATCACTTGCGGATTTAAGGTAATATATTAATTTATGATTTTTAGCAGTTTTAAATCTGCCTAAAAATAGTTTTATATGCAATGTTTGTTACATCTTTGTATAGTGTATATTTCTGACCTTTGTACGTACAAATAAAACCTTATTCAACAAAGGTATCAAAAGATAATTATAGTTATGGCAAATAATTCAAATGAAGATTTTAGAGAATCTCTAGCGACCGTCGATAAATCCGGTAAACGAATTTGGTTATACCCGAAAAAAGTAAAAGGTAAGTTTTTTAATTATCGACAAATTGTAGCCTATTCGCTTATAGCGTTTTTATTTGCTGCTCCTCATATTAAAATCGATGGTGAACCGTTGTTAATGTTCAATATAATAGAACGTAAATTTATTATTTTCGGAAAGATTTTCTGGCCTCAAGATTTTCATTTGTTCGCTCTTTCTATGATTGGAGCAGCCGTTTTTATTTCCTTATTCACCGTTGTATTTGGTCGTTTATTTTGTGGTTGGGTATGTCCGCAAACCATTTTTATGGAAATGGTTTTCAGGCGTATCGAATATTGGATAGAAGGCGACTGGACAAAACAGAAAAAACTCAACAAACAACCTTGGACAAGAGAGAAAATATTAAAAAAAACACTAAAACATACCATCTTTTGGTTGATTTCATTCTTGGTTGCCAATACTTTTTTAGCATATATCGTTGGTGCCGATAAGTTATGGGAAATTCAAACTGACAATCCACTCAATCATATTAGCGGGCTAATTGCAATTGTAATTTTTACAACTATCTTTTATAGTGTATTTGCCTTTTTAAGAGAGCAGGTTTGTACAACCATTTGCCCTTACGGACGACTACAAGGGGTTTTACTGGATAGTAAATCCATCAATGTCGCTTATGATTATAAAAGAGGCGAAAAAAGAGGTAAATTTAGAAAAGGAGAAGACAGAAAAGCAGCAGGTAAAGGTGATTGTATAGACTGCAAACAATGTGTTCACGTTTGCCCGACCGGAATAGACATCAGAAATGGAACACAATTGGAATGTGTAAACTGTACTGCATGTATGGACGCTTGTGATTTTATGATGGAAAGCGTCGGACTTGAAAAAGGATTAATCGGTTATATTTCGGAAGAAGGAATTGAAACGAGGGAGAAAGGATTCCAATGGAACGTCAGAACCATTGCTTATTCTGTAGTACTGTTATTAATTGTTGGTGTTTTAGGCTATTTAGTATTTACAAGAAATGATTTTGAAAGTACCATAACACGATTAAGAGGAACAACTTTCCAAAAACTGGATAATCATAAATTAAGCAATACTTATAATTTAAGTTTGGTCAATAAAACCAATAAAGAAGTTACTGTAACGCTTAAAGTACTTGATGGAAAAGCAGAAATCCCACCTATTCAATATGATTTAAAACCTCAAATTGAATTGAAGAAAAACTTTGCCATCATCATGGATGAAAAAGATTTTGACAAGGACAAAGGGAAAATGTACATCACAATCGGAGTCTATGAGAACGGAGAATTAATCGATAAAATAAGGACAACCTTTATAGGGCCTGCCATGTAATTATGAACTGGGGAAAAGGAATAACAATAGCAATAATAGCATTTATGACCTATATTTTATCAATGGTTTATGTGATGTTTCAGCAATCAAACCAATTGGTAGAAGAAGATTATTACGAAAAATCGGTTGGCTACGAACAACGCATACAAGCTAAGCGAAATTCAAAAGGCTTAGAAGATGCAATTGAAGTTCGTATTGATGATAAGTATATAGCAATTGAATTTCCACCAAAGGTTTCTTTACAGGAGGTAGAGAAAGGGGATATACATTTCTATCAAGCAAGCGATGGAACAAAAGATGCACACTTCGGATTTTCCAAAGACGGAGGACAAGTACAAATCATAAAAAAAGAGAAACTAGCCCCGGGACATTACATCATCAAGCTGTCTTGGTCAGAAAAAGGAAAGGATTATTACGTGGAAAAAAGCGATGTAGTTATAGAATAGTAACATGATGGAATTAATAACCATAGCATTTATAATGGGAATCGTTGGGAACTTACATTGTGTTGGAATGTGTGGACCTATTGCTTTAGCAATACCCGTAAATAGAGAAAACAGACTGACTAAAACACTGGGAATAGTCGCGTATAATTCAGGGAGAATATTCACTTACGTACTTTTAGGGGCGGTATTGGGGATTTTCGGAAAAGGATTCAAATTAGCAGGAATTTTGCAATACGTCAGCATAGGTATAGGAATTATCTTTATCTTATCTGTTCTTCTTCCAAGTGTATTAAAAAAAGTATCGTTTTCCAATCGTTATTATCTAAAGTTCAATAATTGGATTAAGAATAAGTTAGGTTATTTTCTTACTAAAAAATCAACACCGGCACTCTTTACATTGGGAATGCTCAATGGTCTTTTACCCTGCGGACTTGTCGGAACTGCCTTGCTCGGGGCGGTTGCTTACGGGAGCATACTAAAAGGCGCATTGTTTATGGCGATGTTTGGTTTGGGGACTTTGCCTGCGATGTTTTTAATCCCTTACTTTTCAGGTTCTATATCAATGAATATTCGCAATAAAATGAGCAAAGCCGTACCTTATATTATGGTGCTGTTTGGAATTTTGTTTATTCTCAGGGGTATGAATTTAGATATTCCCTACATAAGCCCGCCCATCAGCGAAGGAGGAGCAGAAGTAAAAAGTTGTTGTCATCATTAAAAAATTGTTTTGGGCGTTCCCTTTCACGAATAAAAAATAAAGGTTACACCATTTATTTTTTACTCGTGAAAGGTCGGGCTATCACTACTCACTCTTTTTGCCCTCAAAATGAGGAGGGCAAAAAGGAGTTCAAACACGCCGTTCTATCCCTAACGTGGAATGAAATAAGTGCAAGAAAGTGGCATTTGTAGTTCTCAGACGATGAATATTTTCTTTGCATAGCCCCAGCTATGGAAATAAAATATGAAGAAGTATGAGGGCGACAAAACCGCTTTATGTGCTTACTTTCATTTCATGTTAGGGATACAATCCCTAACGCGAGTGAAATTGGCGGATAGAAAGTGAATTTTTGGTTTCTTAGACGATGAAAACTAAATTCCATTTTCTTTGCACTTACCTGACCCGCGTTAGGGACTTATCCCTAACACGTGCTGAATAGAAGAACATAAAGTGTTTTTATTTCCTTTATCCTGCTTCATAAAATATTTCCATAGCTCGGCTATG
>JALTUD010000466.1:3648-4946 GCA_027047735.1 Flavobacteriales bacterium
TTCTTGTACTTCATTCAACACGCGTTAGGGATAGAAGCGGCATCCTTTTGCCCTCCCTCCTTTTGGAGGGCAAAAGATATAGCGGATAGCCCGACCCTCATTTGTAAAAGAAACGTTTAGCGATAGCGGTATGTGTCTTTTGTAAATGAGGGGAACGCCCAAATAATCATTTTCCACAGCTTTGCATTCTTAAAAAATACCCTAAAAAAGGTATTGTCAGTTTTTCTTTAATGTGTTTCCTTTGTTGTTTAGAATTAATTAAAATAAGAAAAGTTGAGTCACAGAAGAAAAATAGCATTGGTCGGTAACCCAAACTGTGGTAAAACTACCTTATTTAATTTACTGACGGGATTGAATCAGAGAGTGGGAAATTTTCCGGGAGTTACGGTCAATAAAAAGACGGGCGTATTTACATTGCCTACCGGTGAAGAAGTTGAACTGATTGATTTGCCGGGCACTTACGGTTTGTCATCGGATTCGGAAGATGAAAAAATTGCTCAAGGGATTTTACTCAACCCCAATAACCCTTATTATCCCGATGTTGTACTCATCGTTTTGGATGCAACCAACCTGAAAAGAAACCTCTTCTTAGCGACTCAAATCATCGATACGGGGTTGCCTTGTGTAGTGGCATTAAATATGGTTGATGCACTTGAAGACAAAGGAATTTCGGTAGATACTGATTGTTTGAGTAAAGCTTTATCAACACCTGTTGTTCTAATTAGTGCGAAACAAAAAAGAGGCATTGAGGAGTTACTGGAAAATATTGCAAAGGTGTCGTTTTCAGCTAAAGATTTACTTGTACCGATTCCTCAGTCTGCAAAACAGCTTACACAAGATTTGGTGGAGCAAGGTTTGTTTAGCAATCAATATGTTGCTTTAAAATCAATTAATAACGAAGCTAAATATTCGTGGGTCAATGATTTGGATTATGAAAAAATCGAGGAGAAGTATAAGTACAACAGACACGCTGCCGAACTTTTTGAAATTAACGACCGTTATGCATTTATTGATACATTAATTGAACATTGTATTACGATTGAGACAAAGGTTCAAAAGTCAAGAGATAAAATAGAACGATTGGTGATTCATCCCGTGTGGGGAACTCTACTCTTTTTATTTGTCTTTTTCTCTTTATTTCAAACGGTTTTTACGTTATCTGCCTATCCTATGGAATGGATTGGTACAGGAATTGAGTACTTGGCTGATTTTGCTTCCAAAGTTCTTCCGGAAGGAAATATTAATAGTTTTATTGTGGATGGGTTGATTGCCGGTATAGGCGGGGTAGTTGTTTTCTT
>JALTUD010000467.1 GCA_027047735.1 Flavobacteriales bacterium
ATATATCACCTGAATTTGCTCATAAATATTACAAAGAAATAGGAATTGGAATAGATTTTACGGCAAGGGATTTACAAAGGGAATGTAAGAAAAAAGGCTTGCCGTGGGAAAAAGCAAAAGCCTTTGATTACTCGGCTCCTGTTTCAAAAGATTTTATTTCAGTTGACACGATTGAAGATAAAGAAGATATTCGTTTTTCATTACTAAAAAACGGAGAGCTTGTTCAGCAAGGAAGTTCGGCAAATATGATTTTTTCTTTTGATGAAATTATAGCTTATGTTTCTCAATTTATAACACTTAAGATGGGAGATTTAATCTTTACCGGAACGCCTTCGGGAGTTGGTGAAGTTGCCATCGGAGACACTTTGGAGGCGTTTATAAACGGTGATAAAATGTTGGATTTGAAAGTAAAATAAACGAGTTAATCATTTAACCCTTGATTTAATCTCTTTTTTTAGTACATTTAGGACGTGATTTAATGATATAGTGATTATAAAAACTCTACATATAATAATTTTTATCCTTTTGTTTGTCGCTGTTTCCGCACAAGACGATACGACAAGAGTGGATAGTGTAGTACCACCGTTAGAGATAAAATTCCGACCGCAAATTAGTCTTGGAACGGGGATGTTTACCTATTACGGGGATATAGCCAATAATAACAAAGGTTATCACCCAACGGTGAGTCGGTTGGCTCGGGATTTACGGATAACTCAACCTTTGAATCCTAATTTTGACTTAAGTTTTTATGTGATTTTCGGACAAGTGAGTGCGAATGAACGAACGTTAACTCGAAATCTTAATTTTAATTCGCATATTACTACGGGAGGAGCGGTTGTAACGTACAATTTTTGTCATTTATTAAATCCCAAAAGAAATATAAATCCATATATATCTTTAGGAGTAGAATCCGTAGAGTTTTTGTCAAAAACAGATTTAAAAGATAAAAACGGAAACACCTATTATTATTGGTCGGACGGCTCTATTCGCAATATGGATGAAAACGACCCCAACGCCTCTAATGCCGTAGAGATTTATAGAGATTATACGTACGAATCGGATTTACGCGAAGAGAACTTAGACGGTTTTGGAAAATATCAAGAACGAACAATGGCTATTCCGATTGATATTGGAGCAAATTTACATTTGAGCTATCGTATAAAAGTTCGTTTGGGAGCTTCGATGCACTATACTTTTAGCGACCTTATCGATAATGTTTCGGACAAAAGTGTGGGTAATCGTAAAGGAGATTCCAAAAACGATAGGTTCTTATTTACGCATTTTGCTATCACTTATGATTTTGGAACAAAGG
>JALTUD010000468.1 GCA_027047735.1 Flavobacteriales bacterium
CGTTAATATAACTTTCAATATCCGGAATGTGCTCTTTTTGTTGGTTGTCTAATTCTATCGTAGCAACTTCTCGTTCAGTATTATATTCCGTACTTGCTTCGTAAACAGCATTTGTTCTGTCTTTGTTTTCAACAGTAGATTCAAATGTTGCGTTTTCTCTTTCGTTTATATAGGTTTCTATTTCCGGTACATGTTCTCTGCTTTTTTCCTCTAAAGATATAGTTGCTTGCGTATGCTCTGATTTAAACTCCTCTTTTGCTCGGTTTACATCATAAGTGATTTCTTTAGATTGTTCTTCTTTTTCGTAAGACTTGTTGGCGTGTTCTTCTTTATAGTTTTCTATTTCCGGAATATGCTCTTTGCTTTTTTCATCTAAACTTTGTTGTTCTGTTGTCAACTGCTCTTTGTATTTTTCTAATTCTTCATTTGTTTTATCACTAAAATCAGCATCACTTGAACTTTTTTTCGATTCTTTTTCAAAAAGTTCCTCTTTCATGTTTTCAGAAGCTATATCTTTTCTGTTTTCTTCATTAATTTTACTTTGTTGTAAAATATTATCAGCGTCACTTTCTTGTAAATCACTTACTTCTTCTCCATATTGGGCGAAATTATATTTCGGAATATCATCCGGGTTGGTTGGTTTTACTTTTTCTTCAACAACGGTAACCGGTTCAATTTTCTTATTCATCAATTTATTAATTTCCTCTATTCTTTTTTGAGGATAAGATTCATTAGGTTTTAGTTCCAAAGCAGAACGGTAATTTTCCAGTGCCTTGTTGTATTGTTCTGCATCAAAACCGTCATCTCCTTTTTCTATAAAGGCTTGGTATTTTCTATTCAATTCAGCCTCGCTCTCCAAACTAGCTAAAATATCATTTATCTTAGAAATTTGTGCCGGCGGATAAGAGTCAGAAGGGTTCAAGCCTTTCGCTCTTTCAAATAATTTCTTTGATTTCACATATTCTTTAGCAGTAAACAATTCATCCGCTTTGTCAATAATTTTTTGGTAAGCTTCTTTCCCTGAATTTTGTTTTAAAAAGTCATTAATCTTATCAATTTCCTCCTGCGGTCTTGTTTCGGTAGGTATAACATCGTGAGCTGTTTTATAAGCCGTTTTTGCTTCTTCCCAGCTTTTGGCATCACGCAAGGCATCTGCTTTGCTCATCAATTCTTCATATTTGGCACGTTTTGCTTTTTCAGCGTTAGCTTTTTCCAATTCTGCTAAAATCTTATCGATTTCAGTTATCTTTTCCGGCGGATAAGAATCGTTAGGGTTCAACCCTTTAGCACGTTCAAACAATTTTTTTGCTT
>JALTUD010000469.1 GCA_027047735.1 Flavobacteriales bacterium
ATAAAACAATCCAACTCCAACTACCTAACTTATGTTTAGAATGATAAATATTTAAAAGTGAATAAAATAAAAGAGGAAGACCAGATATGCCAGCCCCACCTGACGGCCAGAATGGAAGAAGAGAAAAAGCTAAAGCTATTAATGTGATTTCATATTTTGCATCTACAGCATTCCTAAATATATAATCTTTTAGGAGCAAAAACATTCCAACAAAACCTATTAAATGTAATAAAATAATATTCAGGTGATAGGCTGTTTGAGGGGGGAATAGTATGTATAACCAAACTGTAACTCTATATTCAGACATATATAACCCTCTCTCAATTCCATTAAGGGCTCTTTCTATTTTATCATAATTCCCGCCAAATAAATTAGGGCTCTCTACAACATTTTTAAACCATACAACATTAGAATCTAAATTATCATGAATTAAAACTTGTGCTTCATCTTGAAAAAACAGATTAGGCGAGAAATAGATTATAAATACAGCAAAAGCTAAAATAAAATGCTGATTATTTTTTAAATATTTTATCATAATTGTTTACACTGGGGTAGAATATTTATTCTTTATTTTTTTCATCGTCTAAAGAAACTAAAACTCATTTTCTTACCACTCTTTTTACACACGTTAGGGATTGGTATCCTTAACATGAGCAAAATAGAAGGTATAAAGCGTTTTTTGATTCCTTATCCGTCTTCATAAAAATATCTCATAGCTGGGGCTATGCAAAGAAAATATTCATCGTCTGAGAACTACAAATTCCACTTTCTTGCACTTATTTCATTCCACGTTAGGGATAGAACGGCGTGTTTGAGCTCTTTTTTTGCTTGCTTGCTGTTGCAAGCAAAAAAAAGCGAGTAGTGAAAGCCCGACCCTTTTCAGCAAAAACAATGTTTCGCGATAGCGAAATGTTGTTTTTGCTGAAAAGGGGAACGCCCAAATCTATCAATACTTTATCCATTTCCAAAGTTCTTTCCATGTTATTTTTTTTCCGTGCATTAATATTCCTGTTCTGTATATTTTTCCGGCTATCCATGTTGTACCAATAAAGGTAATGATGAGTAATAGCATTGACGTAATGATTTGCCACCACAAACCTTCTGTTCCCATGGCCGCTCGCACCAACATAACTACAGGCGAAGTGAAAGGAATTTGACTACACCATATTATAGCAGGGCTATTAGGGTTATCGATAGATAAAAGTACAATAACGTAAGCAAACATCAGAGGTGCGGTAATAGGCATCATAAATTGTTGTGAATCGGTTTCGTTATCTACTGCCGCTCCGATGGCCGCCATAAGTGCCCC
>JALTUD010000470.1 GCA_027047735.1 Flavobacteriales bacterium
GGTCATTAAATCTTTCGTTTTTGCTTGTAAATAGAAAGGGTAAACTCCGGTTGTTTTCTTTTTCAAAACAATCTTATCCTTCATTTTCGTCTTCCCTGCATATTTACCGTTGATATAAATATCTAATACAGCCGGTTTTATGGTTATATTATACGTATTAGGATTATTTATTTTTAAATCTAATTTAACTAGCACTTGTTCGGTACTTTGTTTCTCCAGATTGAAACGTTCCATTCCTAAAAACTCAACATCTTCATATTCAAAACAACCACCTAATACCAAACTAAATACAGGCAAACTTAGCCATAATATAAAGTTTCTAAATCCTTTTGCCATAATAACGCTTCTATTTTGTTTAAATATAATACCTGATTTATTCTTTTATTGGCTTCTTTAAAGCATAAATAATAAAGAATATACCGATAACTATTCCGGGAATACTTAACCATTGTCCCATATTAAGAGAAGCATCAGCCAAAGCATCTGTTTGGTGTTCTTTCCAAAACTCTATAATAAAACGAGCGGTAAACATTAGCAAAAAGAAAACACCAAAAATCAATCCTTCTCTTCTATACCATTTCTGTTTCCAATACCCCCACATAAGAATCAAAAAAATAACAAAATAACTTATTGACTCCATTATCTGTGTCGGTATTCTTGGTATAAGAGCAATCTCAAAATCTAATTTATATCCATTGGGAATTTTACTTAAAGTAGGCTTTATAGGCAATACGTAATAATGAGCTTCTTTTTCTCTTGATTTTTCTGTCTCGGGATTGTAATCAAATGTTTTGTAATACAAAAAATTACCATATAAATCTTGAATATCTTCTTCAGCGACATTAGGGTTGTCAATTATTACCTCAACCTTACTCACGGGGTAAGTGAACCCTTCTTTTTCTTTTGTTTCATCAGCTTTTTCTATCGTAACCTTATCTGCTTCCGTAAAAAAATAAGAAGCAATCGACTCTTTGGCTTCGTGTTGAAAGAAAAAAGCTACCGGAGCATCACTTTTATATCCGATAATTTCTGAATTCATAAGGTTTCCAATGCGTATCAAAGAGGCGGCTAACGCAACTGTAATAACAACTTTATCCAACGTCCATAACAAGGACTTTATTCCTTTGGTTACACGCTTTGTATAAAGCCACATTGCGATTATAATACCAATAGCGGCGCCATGACTTGCTAACCCTCCTTTCCATACTTGTGGTATTTCGGTTAAATGCTGAGAATAATACCCCCAATCATAAAAGAAAACATGTCCTAACCTCGCACCTACAACCGTTCCTACTACAGCATATA
>JALTUD010000471.1 GCA_027047735.1 Flavobacteriales bacterium
CGGAAATCAACTTTCAAAAAGCCGAATTATTATTTAACAAAGCAGGAAAAGACATCAATCCTTTGTTATACGACCAAGCCGAGATTTACCTCAACAAAACATTGGAACTAGACTCTACCAACACGAACGCCGATATACTTATGGCGAAAATTAAAATCATCAAAAAAGAAGATGATTTGGCTTTGAAATACCTAAACGATGCTTTACGCATAAGCCCTACCCTATCTGAACCTTATTTATTAAAAGGAATCCTATACCTTGACCACGGCAACTTGCAATTAGCACAATCCTCTTTACAAACAGCCGTAGAGATGGATGCAACAAGTTATGATGCAAATGCCGAATTAGGTTACATCTACACTCTTGACACCAACGAAACAGGCTTAATCTATTTAGACGCGGCGGCACAAATTGATACCACCATGATTGAACCTTGGAGAAACAAAGGGCTATTATTGAGAAATTTAGGAAGACCAAAAGAAGCCATAAAAAGCTTCCAACATATCTTACAAATAGATTCCACCTTTGAAGAAGCCTACTACAACATTGGCGTATGCTATATAGATTCTTACCGAGATAATGCTCCGCAACAGGTTAGAGATACTATCGTTAGAGGAGCAATCAATTACTTTAAAAAAGCCGTAGAACTCAATCCGGATTATGTTTTGGCACTATACAACCTCGGATACAGTTACGAATTTTCCGGCAATAGGGATTCTGCACTTATCTATTACAAAAGAGCAATCGATATAGAGCCCGATTTTGAGTTGGTAAACGAGGCTTTAAGAAGATTTTAATTACGACTTCATAAAATGTCTTCGCCCTTTTCGCATAAAAAAATTATCCACGTAGACATGGATGCTTTTTATGCATCAATTGAACAATTGGATAATCCGCAATTAAGGGGAAAACCAATCGCCGTTGGTGGCGGTGGAAATCGAGGAGTGGTAGCTGCCGCCAGTTACGAAGCAAGAAAATACAATGTGCGTTCCGCCTTATCAGGAAAAATAGCATCGGAACGTTGTCCTCATCTTATCTTTGTTAAACCCCGGTTTGAACGGTACAAAGAAATATCAAACATCATTCGTTCCATCTTTTTGGAATATACGGATTTAGTTGAACCCCTTTCACTGGACGAAGCTTTCTTAGATGTTACCGAAAACAAGAAAAACCAACCCTCGGCTAGTCTGTTGGCTACGGAAATACGAAACAGGATATTCGACGAAACAGGATTGACCGCTTCAGCGGGAATATCCATCAATAAATTCTTGGCAAAAGTTGCTTCTGACTACAACAAACCCAA
>JALTUD010000472.1 GCA_027047735.1 Flavobacteriales bacterium
ACCCTTGTTGAATTTCATTCATTAAACCGTTCGATTTTTTCTCTCTTATTTGTTGCATCCAAATTAGTTCGTTGAAGTTTTCTGCCAAACTCATTGTATTGGGAACATATAGGGCTAAGTTCATTGTTATCTCCAATTCCTCTTTTATTGCTTTATTGTAGTTGCTCTTGTATTCTTTTTGCAATAAAGAAATAGTTGAATTTTCTAATTCTTTGATTAGACTAGGTGCATAGCGTAGGTATTGCTCTGCTATTTCGCTTGTGTTATTACCGGAAATTTTATAAACGGTTTGACCTTTTGCCCAAACATCTTTTTGAGGATTGGTGAAATTCAAAAATATTCCTTTTTTATCTTTGTTTACATCAAAAATAATAATGGTGTGATTGGTTCTAAGTCCCTCGGTAAAAGAACGGTTATCAACTAATAAAACATCGAATAAAGGTTCTTCTTGCGGAAGCGTTTCTACAGGGGCGGATAAGGTTTCTTTTATGGCTTTACCAAGGTTGGTATCCCAATAAGGTTTATCGAGTACGACAATTATTTTTCCTATATCTCCGGTTGCTTCGGGTTTTATATCTATGTTTTTAAAGTCGTCTTCAATACATCCGGTAAGGAAGAAAACACTTAACACGAATAGTAATACTCTTTTTATTGATTTCATATTTTATTTATTTTAAAGCGAATGTTGTAGTTCCGATTTTATGACCGTCTGCATAAATATCGGTGGTGTATGTACCGCCTCCAATGGCTTGTTCCAATTCAAAATAGATACACAAATCTACGTTTTGGTTTTGGTAATTTATTTGTCTTTTTACGCTTCCTTTTATTTCATTTCCGTCAGCTGTTTTAAACGTGAATGAACTACTGTTTGTGAGTGTGTTTCCGCTTGGGTCTTTTACGACCATAATAATATCCTTGTTTCCTGCTTTTGCAATTTTGTTTTCGATTATGGTAAAGCAAGATTTAATCATATTGGCTCTTTTAGACCTTGTTGTCTCTACTTGTTTTCCGCTTCTTTTGACAAGAATAGCCAATGAGTTTATTCCGGTTGTTTGTAGTACAGAACCTAACTCAACCATATTTTTGGTTTTGTCCAACTCACTTTTTACTAAATCTCTTTCGGAAGAAATTTTATTGATTTGATTATCTTTTACAACGATTGTTTGTTGCAGATTTCCATTGAGTGTGTTTAACGAATCAATAGTGTGGATGTAGCCTTTCATGATTTTACGAAGGGTTTCGGTTTCCTTCTTTAGCTTGTAGATTTTTCCCCAGTCTCTTTTTTGTTTGTGTTTTAAATCTTCTACTTCGTTTAACAGTTCGGTTATTTTTGCCTTTTGGTTGTTGATACTGTCTTGCATTTCTTGATTTTCGATTTCTATATTATCGTATTGATCAAGTAGTGCTTGCAGGTTTTGACGTAGGGTTTCGTCGTCAGCTTCTTCTATTAACCCTGAATTTTTCAGGATGGTGTTTAGGTCGTCTTTTTCTTTGGTGAGATTTGTTATGGATTCTTTTTGTGCATTGGTTTCCTTTTTCAGGTTACCGATTGCATAGCTCAAATATCCGACTGCTCCCAACAATAATACGATTGCAATGATGTATATTCCGTCTTTTTTCTTGTTGGATTGGTTTTCTGTTTTATTTATTTCTGTTGTTGTCATAGTTTTTTTTTCTTATTTACAAAGATGATGTTTTTTTCTAAATTCAACAAGGCTCTTTTGGTAAACGTGCATTTTGTGTTCGTATTCGTGTGTTGTGTTAGGGATTGGTATCCCTAACATGGGACATCTGAGCACAATAAAACGGTTTTATTTTCCTTATCCTTGTTAGAAATTAATTACAATTTGTCTATAAGTTAAAAATTAGTTCTTTTCATTTCACTCGTCGTTATTTTTGCGAACCATAGCTACGGCTATGCTTCTTAAAAATGCCTAGATTGAAAAGAAAATAAGCTAATTTCACTTTTGTATACAAACTGTAAATAACTTCTTCAAAATTCTTTTCCATAGCTGGGGCTATGCAAAGGAAATATTCATTTTCTAAGTATACTAAATTCCATTTTCTTTGCACTTTTCTCAACTGCGTTAGGGATTGTATCCCTAACATGAATAAAATAGAAAGCATAAAGCGTTTTTATTTTCCTTATCCTTCTTCAAAATTCTTTTCCATAGCTGGGGCTATGTAAAACAATTTTTCATCGTCTAAGAAAACTAAAATTCACTTTCTTGCTTCCAATTTTATCCACGTTAGGGATAGAACGGCGTGTTTGAACTCCTTTTTGCCCTCCTCCTTTTGAGGGCAAAAAGAGTGAGTAGTGATAGCCCGACCATTACGGCGTTAAAAAGTAGTGGAGTGAGAACGGAACTGCTTTTTTATGCCGTAATGGGAACGCCCAAAGTCTTATCGATAATAAATTATGCTTTATGTTTGGGGCTTTTGTCAAGTTCGTTATCTTTGTTAACCGTAAAATAAATATAGAATGAAATACTACAATAATATACTGGAAACGATTGGAAATACTCCTTTGGTAAAGATTAATAAAATTTGTAAAGATGTTAAGGCTACGGTTTTGGCAAAGATTGAAACGACTAATCCCGGTAATTCGGTAAAGGATAGAATGGCGTTGCAGATGATTGAAGATGCCGAGGCGGATGGTCGTTTGAAGCCCGGAGGAACGGTGATTGAGGGAACATCGGGGAATACCGGAATGGGGTTGGCTCTGGCGTGTATTATAAAAGGATATAAATTAATTTGCGTGTTGAGTGATAAGCAGAGTAAAGAGAAAATGGATATTTTGAGGGCGGTAGGTGCTGAGGTGCATGTTTGTCCGACGAATGTTTCTGCGGATGATCCGCGTTCTTATTATTCGGTTTCGAAAAGACTGGCGGAGGAAATTCCAAATTCTTGGTATGTCAATCAGTATGACAATCCTTCCAACACAAAGGCTCATTATGAGAGTACAGGTCCTGAGATTTGGGAACAAACGGATGGAAAAATTACTCATTTTGTTGTTGGAGTTGGTACGGGTGGAACTATCTCGGGAGTAGGTAAATACTTGAAAGAGAAAAATCCGAATATTAAAATCTGGGGAATTGATACGTATGGTTCGGTGTTTAAAAAATATCATGAAACGGGAATCTTTGACGAAAATGAAATTTATCCTTATATAACGGAAGGTATTGGGGAGGATATTTTGCCTAAGAATGTGAATTTTGATGTTATTGATAAGTTTGAGAAGGTAACCGATAAAGATGCGGCCATTTACCAAAGAAAATTGGCAAAAGAAGAAGGAATTTTTGTTGGAAATTCTGCAGGCTCTGCGATTAAAGGTGTTTTGCAACTCAAAGATGAGTTAAAAGAAGGTGATGTGGTTGTGGTTTTATTTCACGACCATGGTAGTCGTTATGTTGGTAAAATGTTTAACGATGATTGGATGCGTGAAAGAGGATTCTTGGAAGATGAAAAGTCTTGTGCTGTTGATTTGATTAAAGATCATCAAGGTAAACATTTGGTTACGGTTTCTACCGATACGCCTGTTTCGCAAGCTATTATTTTAATGAAACAATATGGTATTTCTCAGATTCCTGTGGTAGAAAACGGTGGGTTTGTCGGTTCTCTTACCGACAATGAGTTGTTTGCCCGTTTGGTTGAAAATCCTGAGTTAAAAGAATTGCCTGTTAAGAACATTATGCAAGAACCTTTTCCTGTGGTAGAAGAAAATGTTTGTATTGATGATTTATCAAAAATATTTAAAGGAAATGCTCCTGCTATTTTAGTGAAATACGATGGAGATAAACATCATATTATTACGAAACAAGATTTAATTAATGCTATTGCATAGGTTGAAAACACTGTATATGTTTGGAAAGAAAATCGTTTTATCGGTTTTCTTTCTTTTTTTGTGTCTTTTTGCAAGGGCACAAGCCGTGGATTCGATTGCTCATAATTTTGAATTGAGCTTTGGTCAATCTACGTTGTTTATTTCCAATGCTTATGCACAAAAGTTAAAGACCTTATACAATATTGTCGTTCCTACTAATTCAATGCTGTTTTTTGTGGATTTTAGACCATTAATGCGTTTAAAAGTCCCGGTGTTTTTTAATCTTCCCACAGAGAGTAAACAATATATAATAAACGGGACGTTGATTAGCGAAAAAGCAGCTTCCACTCTTGGTTCGGGTATCGAATATAGGATTCTGGACTTCAATATTCCGTATAATTCGGTTGTGGAAATTAACGTAGCTCCCATGGCTAGTTTTATTTTAAGAAGTAATTATCAAATTGCTTTTGCTCCGTTGGTTTCAAGTCGGATTAGAATCGTTAAAGACAAAAATTTTATCATGTATTTGGGAACAAGTTATTCACTTGGGGTAAATACTTGGGGATTGTTTTACGGAACCGGATATATTTTTTGAAATTGGATGGAAAACAAAAAAAGGGAGCTGATAGGCTCCCTTTTTTTGTGTTATACCATTTGAAATTACTTTATAAACCGAAACAAATCTTTTCCCGGATAGTAAGCCATTTGACCTAATTCCTCTTCAATCCTCAACAGTTGATTGTATTTCGCAATTCTATCGGTTCTTGATGCCGAACCTGTTTTTATTTGTCCGGTATTAAGAGCCACAACCAAATCAGCGATGGTTGTGTCTTCCGTTTCACCACTTCTATGACTGATGATAGAAGTATAACGATTACGAGTAGCTAAGTTAATAGCATCTATTGTTTCCGTAAGCGTTCCGATTTGGTTAGGTTTAATCAAAATAGAATTAGCAGTATCTGTGTCGATACCTTTTTGTAGTCTGTCCACATTGGTAACGAACAAATCATCTCCAACTAATTGTATTTTGTGTCCTAAGGTGTCGGTCAGGTATTTCCAGCCGTTCCAATCATCTTCATCCAAACCATCTT
>JALTUD010000473.1 GCA_027047735.1 Flavobacteriales bacterium
GAAAAATCATCGTTCCTACGAACATAATTATCAGCGTGTAGGGTAATATTTCTTTTGCTTTTAATTGAGTAATACCAAGGAGCGGAAGTGCCCAAAAGGGTTGTAACATATTGGTGAGTTGGTCGCCGTATGCCATAGCCATAATGCACTTTCCGATGGGAATATTGTTTTGTAAGGCTGTTTCTAAAATAACAGGACCTTGAACCGCCCATTGTCCGCCTCCGCTAGGGACAAAGAGATTGAGCAATCCTGCACTTAAAAACGTAAGAACAGGAAATGTCTCCGAAGTGGAAATTTGACTGAACCAAAACGACAAATCCGCTATTAAACCGCTTTCCTTCATAATCCCCATAATACCGAAATATAAAGGGAATTGCAAGAGAATACCGCTTACTCCGGATATGGCTTTATTGATGGAGTGTAGAAAATAATGTATGCTCCGGTGGGAGGCTAAAGCGAAGGCTAATAAAGAAAGGTTAATATAATCAGGGGTTAGAAAATCTAAACTTTTGGAACCGGGTGTTTGTTGTGCTTTAACGACTAAAAAAACAAGCAATACAAAACCGATAGTTAACCCCAACCACTTTGAATAATCCAGTTTTTCGGCTCCTATATGTTCCTCTGTTTGTTCGAGGGGTTCGTTAGGTTCAATAAGGGTGAATTTTGCGGGATTGGATTTTTTACTCAATAAATAGAACGTAAAAGGAACGACCACGAGTAAAATCAAAGCTGTGATTATATTCGGAGTAGAAAATATGGTTTCATTCACCGGTATTGAATCGGGAGCTTGCTCAAAAACAGAAGTTCCCTCTAAAAAGTTTTTGATATGCCCTTGGTCGGCGGCTTTTATGGGAGCCGAACCTGAAAGCCCTCCGTGCCATACCATTAATCCGACGTAACCTGCGGCTCCAACCAACGGATAATTTAATTTAAAACCTATCTTTAATGCCCAACTTCCTATCTTGCGAACGAAAACCGCCCCAAATACAAGTCCTAATCCCCAATTAAACAGACTTACCAGAATGGTAAAAAAACTAACCGACACAACAGCCTTTGACGTTGAGTTAATAGGGGTAATCAGCTTGTTTAATATCCGGTCAACAGGCGAACTGATTGCGATAGAGTACCCTAAGAGCAACATCAACATCATTTGTACGGAGAATTTCATTCCTCCGGTATTCCACATTCCTTGATACCAATAATTGCTAATCGTAAACAATTTATTTTCTTGCGTAACATTTCCAAAAAAATAAGCCAAAACAAAAACAAGAAAAGTTAGCAGCAAAGCTATGGTAAAAGGCG
>JALTUD010000474.1 GCA_027047735.1 Flavobacteriales bacterium
TAGGCTTGTTGGTTGTCTTTTGGGTTAGAAAGAGGTAGTATTTATTATTGGGGCGTTCCCCTAAAACACAAAACAAGCATATCGCTACCGCGAAACGCTTGTTTTGTGTTTTAGGGTCGGGCTATCACTACTCACTCTTTTGGTTTGCATACCAATTAAATATATAGATTAGTCATAGGAAATTAATTTAAGTGAGTTTAATCGATGAAGAAAATTATTGCATAGTAATAGCTACGGAATAATTTTATGAAGAAGAGTAAGCTCACTTAAATTAATTTAGTAGATATATATCTATATACTTAATTGGTAAACTATGCAACAAACCAAAAGGAGTTCAAACACGCCGTTCTATCCCTAACGCGAGACTAATCTTTTTTCAGACCTAGTAGGTTTTCAAAACCTACTAGGTCTCAGTGAAATGAGCGGTAAGAAAATGAGTTTTAGTTTTCTTAGACGATGAAAAATTCTTTTGCATAGCACTTGCTATGGAAATAAAATATGAAGAAGTATGAGGGCGACAAAACCGTTTTATGTACTTACTTTCATTTCATGTTAGGGATACGAATCCCTAACGCAATCGACCGCACAATCAATTCACCGCAACAATTTCAAAAGGTATCTTAGTAATATCCTGAAAAATTTCACCTTGCTCTATAGCTTCTTCATCCTCTTCGTCTTCAATTCTCCAAATTACTTTAGAGCTAATCTCGCTGTCTTCTTTATTTGAAACGGTTAAAAACAATTCCAATAAATTTTTAGAAGCAGCAGTATTAAAGTACTCCAAATAAATATCAAATAAGATTTCAGAATTAGTCTTTTTAATACAATCAATCTTCTTTCTTATAGGTTCAAAAAACTCATGAGGATTCTCAGGAATACAGATTCCCTCAATAGTAATTGTTCCTTTATCACAATCGATATTTACATATGGAGTAGTGTCTGTTTTTTTTATAATTAGGTTTTCCATATTAATTTGATTGATTTTCAATGTTTATAGTAAAGTAAAAATAATAATGATTGTCTTTTACCTTTTCGATTTTATATTCAACTTTTTGTCCGGTTCTTTTCAATAAAGTTAATAGTCCCAAACCGGCATTTCCCTCTTCGTCAAGCGTTCCGTATTTTAACTCATTCAAATACAGCTTTTCAACTTCCTCAGTAGGAAGTTCAATGTATTTTTTCAGTTGTGAGTCAAGGTAGTAAGCATCTTCTTCCGAAACACAATTCGAAGCCGTAAATTTCAAGTTGTTTTCACTTAGAAAACACTCAAAATAAGAAGACAAAAGAGGTGTTTGTTTTTGATGTTTAAGCATATTATCCAACAATTCCACAGCTACCAATTTTGCACGTGTAATTAGTCGAATAGGATACTCTAAGGAACGAAGTTTTTGCTCTACAATTTTGATGGAAGAAGCAATAATCGGCTTCTTCAGTTCACCCAAAACCACAAATAAATCCGTATAAGGTTCGGGTTCATTCAAACTGGTTCTCAGGTATTGGTCAGCGTATTTGTTTATAATCATAATTCAAATGAGATTAAAGTAATGTCATCTAATTGTTTATCTCCTATATGTTCTTCTTTACATTTTAAAAAGAGTTGATGTTTTTCTTCTGTTGATTTATTGCCCATTTCTGTCAATAGTTCTTTTACTCTTTTCGAGCCAATTCTCTTTTTATTTCCTATACTTATCTGGTCTTGCAGTCCATCTGTCAACAAATAGACAACATCTCCTTTTTCATACTTTATTTGGTATAGATTAAAAGCAAAATCTTTATCTTTCTGTTTTTCTCCGATAGAAGCTCTATCGGTTTTATGTTTAATCAAATCTCCATTTCTAAAGATATAAAAAATTCCTTTAGCTCCTGCATATTGAATGGTTTTGGTTGCGGTATCAATATTCAGCAAAACCAAATCCATCCCATCAGAACCTATTTCTCCGTCGTTGTTGAGTAGTTTATTGGTTCTGTAATTTAATATATCCAATATCTGACTGACCAACAAGCTATTTCTATTCTCAATGATATGAGTTAACTCTAGAATCCCCAGCGTAGAAACCATAGCACCCGGTACACCATGACCCGTGCAGTCCCCAACAGCTATGTAATAATTGTTTTTTTTCTCGATAGCAAGATAAAAATCACCACTAACAATTTCTTTAGGAAGAAATTCCGCAATACAGTTCTTAAAATTAATTTTAATAACCTTTTCTGCCGTTAAAAGAGAGCGTTGTATTCTTTTGGCATAATCAATACTGTTTTTAATCTTTTGATAAGATTTGTCAATTTCTTCTTTTTGACTTACATTTTCTTCTTCCAGCTGAAAACGATGAACAGCTGTTGCTAAAGCGTCTGAAACCAAATTAAAAAAGTCAATTTCTTCTTGAATTTTTTTATGTCCGTGTTCAACATATACGTTCAATACTCCCAGTACTTTATCATCCAACATCAAGGGGATGTTATAATGCCCGTGTGGAGTCATTTCTTTAGGTTGAATTGTATGTTCATCGGTGATACAGTTAGTAAATAAAAGTTCTTTTTTCAGTAAAGCTAAGCCGCAAAGACATTCACCTGATTTGATAGTAGCACATTTTGTTGTTAATTCTCCCAAGTCTTTAGAAGCTACCATTTCCAAATCTCCGTTGCTATTTGTAATAAAAATAGAGCCTTTAGTTTGAATGTTTAGCCAAGATAACTCCAAGATTGTATCCAACGCTTTTTGCAAGAATGTATTCAAGGTTATGTTGGGTTCTACTGCGTATTTAAGAATTAGCCCCAATGTAGCTTTATTTTCTAATTTACTATTTGCAGATTTTACTTTTTCTTGTTCTTTTTTCAGTTGTTTTAATTCATAAAAAGCCAAACGTTGGTAATATTGTTTTGAATACGCTATCAACAAGCTGATAACAATAAACGGAATTATAAAATTACTATCGAACAATGCTTTTATAAACACTTCTTCATTTGCAAAAAAGTTGACACTAATAATAGTCCCATAAGAGAGAAAACACGCAAAAATCAGGAGTGGAAAAGTATAAAAAGGAATTAACGTCCAAAAAAGAAATCTGGTAGCGACAAACATTGTTCCTCTTCCGTCTAAATAACCGGAAGTCAACGAAATGATTAAAAAAGTAATTAAAGCAAAATAGTAATATTTTACATAAAATGTAGAATAAGTAAAGGCAATAAAAAGAAGCGTAATAATTGGAAGAATGGATAAAAAAACAATTTCTTTGGTGTCTATTTTTTCAGGAAGAAAAAGAATAAAAGAAAGGATAAAAGAGGTCAATCCCAACCACAAAATCCATCGAATAAACTTGCGTTCTTTTAGAATAGTATATTCTACAAACTCACGCTCCAGAGCCGGGTCTGAAAAGGTTAATGAATAAACATTTAACATGTTTTTATGTTTAGAATTTGTTGAAGGCTATGGTAATCAATAATCAACCTCCACACTTTTGTAGGTCAAAGGAAGTCCCGAAGTTAAAGCCAGTTCCTCACCAAACTCAAACATATCCTCATCATCGTCTTCGTATTTCCATAATGCTTGGACTTCTATTCCTTTTTCCCTAAGTTCGTTTATAAGACTTAAAAATTCGACTAAAATACGAGTAGAAGACGTATTCAAGTAATCGATAAACATTTCTAATTCCAAGGTTTTAGGTTGAGTTTTCTCAAATTCCTTTACCCATTGAAACAAAGGTTCAAAAAAACGGTTAACATGGTCTGGAGTTGAAATGCCCTGTAATCTTAACTTTCCGTTTGTTTTAAATTCAACTTCCAAAGTTTGGTCTGTTCCTTCAATAAATAAATTATCCATTATGTTTGAATTAAGTATATTATTCTAAGTCCGAAAATATTTCATCGATTGTAAATATAATTTATAGTAGAGGAATAATTGATTTTCTTTTGTTGCTTAACATTTTTATAACAAAAACTAATTTTTATTTACAGGTATTCACCTTGCAAAGAAACTTCAATTTTGTCAGCAAATTTTTTAACTTTGTCACTAGTCAGTCCAAATTGAGTTCCGTCAATCAAAAAACTGGAAGTAATTATTGACGTTCCATTTTTGTTAATCAATAACCCTTTTGCTTCAAAAGGGTGCGAAATCCCTTTGATTGTCATTTTTCCCTTAACGGTAACAATGTGTCTTCCTTCCTTCGTTATGTCCGTATTAGCCGTTATTTTACCCACAAAAAAAGCGTATGGAAATTGAGCTACATTAATGTTTTCTTCACTGTTAAAGTGTTTTTTCATCAGTGGAGCCTTAAATTTAAAATTATCCATCGGAACTTTAAATTCTATGTTTCCCGTACTAAGGTTTATCTTACTGCTAAAGTCTTTATTTACCGCTTGTACTTCTCTTTTTTCAATAGCATGAAAATTAATCTCACCGGAAATCAATTTTTTATCTTGTCCGAAAATACCGGTTGAAATCAATAAAGCTAAGGCTAAAAATATTCTCATAATGCTCAAATGTTTAAATGTTCCTAGTGTAGGATTCACAATCTTCCCTAAAATTAAACAAACTTTTTGACTTACAATAGTTTTCTATGTCGAAACCACTGTTTTTAATGTTCAATATATAGAATCGATAATGAAAAGCTTAGGATTTGTCGGATTTTATTGTTTTGGGCGTTCCCCTCATTTACAAAAACAAACATATCGCTTTGCGAGACGTTTGTTTTTGTAAATGAGGGTCGGGCTATCCACTATATCTTTTGCCCTCCAAAAGGAGAGAGGGCAAAAGGATGCCGTTTCTATCCCTAACGCGAGTGAAATCGGCGGATAGAAAGTGAATTTTTGGTTTCTTAGTCGATGAAAAATTCTTTTGCATAGCTCCAGCTATGGAAAAGAATTTTGAAGAAGTTATTTACAGTTTGTGTATAAAAGTGAAATTAGATTATTT
>JALTUD010000475.1 GCA_027047735.1 Flavobacteriales bacterium
CAAATGACGATGGTGAGTTCTACGAAGACAACGACGAACGAGCTATATTTTTCTGTAAAGGCGTGGTAGAAACCGTTAAAAAACTGGGGTGGAAACCGGATATCGTACATTGTCATGGTTGGATGGCCGGGTTTATGCCACTATACTTAAAGAAAAAACACGATAAAGACCCTCATTTTGAAAACGTAAAAATCGTTTATTCAACCTATAATCAATGTGAAAATCAAACATTCAGAGATGCAATCATTGATAAATTAAAGTTTGACGACTTTTCAGATGAAGATTTAGACGTATTAAAAGAACCAACCATTGAAAACTTAGATAAGTTAGCCATCAAATGGGCTGATGGTGTTGTTATCGGAAGTGAAACAATAAATGAGAATTTAGAAAGTTATATCAAAGAGTCAGGAAAACCTGTTCTGGAATATCAAAACGAAGAAACAATAATTAACGCTCATCAAGATTTTTATAACAACATACTCGAAAATGATGAAATTTTGGCTAGCTGATAGCTCTCTATTCTTAACTGCTTTTATCTTTACTTTTTTTTTATTCGGATGTAAAAAA
This sequence comes from Flavobacteriales bacterium, assembly GCA_027047735.1. Classification (GTDB taxonomy): domain Bacteria; phylum Bacteroidota; class Bacteroidia; order Flavobacteriales_D; family Parvicellaceae; genus S010-51. The sequence continues at coordinate 568 of JALTUD010000475.1, forward strand.
AAGTCAGACAATTTAGGACTTTCCATACAACCGCAAGGCGATCAGTTAAATGTAGTTGTTTCGGACTCTACGAAGATAATTTCGTATTGTAAAAAAGGTGATTCTATTCGTACCGATGAGTTGTCGGGAGATAACTTGATAGGCTCTTATGTTGACCCTTATTTTGGGAAAGTAGAATCTTCAATATTTACACAAGTAAGATTATCGTCTTCTATTAATTTTATTCCTTCGGGCGGAAGCCTTGCTGATTTAGAAGTAGATTCGGCTGTATTGTATTTGAAATTAAGCGACGCTTACGGAAATTTAACACCACAAACATTTGAGGTGTATCAACTGAACGAACAAATGTATTTGGATAGTACCTACTACTCCACCTCAACATTAGATTCGTTACCAAGTTCGCTCGTAAAAACAGGGGAAGAAGTCATCACTCCGAATTTATCACCCGGTACAGTCGGAGGAACCGTAGTTGACGCTGCTATTCTATCTATTCCTTTGGATGTAAATACTTTTGCTTGGAATATCATCAACCAATCAGGAACAAGTGTATTACAAGGAAACGATGGTTCGGGGCAATTTGTAGAATGGTTTAAAGGGTTACTGATTAAAACAAATAACGTTGGTCAAAATGTTAACGAAGGAGCTATACTGTATGCTGACTTGTTGAATGAAAATTCTAAAATTGTTATTTACTACAGGAATACAGTACTACAAGACACGATGAAGTTTGATTTAAACTTCAATACGCAATCGGCACGATTTCATAGAATACATTTAGAAAATACAGGCTTTTATGTAGGTAATGAACTAGCTGATTCTACATTGGGACAAGATTTGTTTTTTACGCAAACTATGGGTGGCGTAAAAGGAAAAATATATTTTCCAAACTTATTAGAATATGTAAAGGATAAACAAGTTATAGTCAACAAAGCAGAATTGATTTTACCCATTCAATATTTCTCATCAGATAAGTATGTTCCTGCCGGACAATTATTTCTAACTCGAATAAACGAAGAAGGAAAAGAGGTATTTATTGATGACTTTGCTTCGACTTTGGGAATGGGAGGTATTTATGACGTAGATAACAATCAATATGTTTTTAATGTAACGCGATATGTTAATAAAGTTTTTGCCGGAGAATACCCTAATAAACCTTTATCTATTTTGGCAAATAAAAGCGGAATTACGGCAAATAGGGTTATTTTCAACGGTCAAGAGACTACATTAAAAGACAAGCCGAAATTAAAACTTACTTTTACAAAATACTAAGAAAAATTTTATGTGTGGAATTGTAGCGTATATAGGAGATAAAGAAGCCTTTCCTATTGTTTTAAAGGGACTCAAAAGATTAGAATACAGAGGTTATGACAGTGCGGGTATTGCCGTGAACAACGGAGAAGAACTTAATGTATATAAAAAGCAAGGAAAAGTTGTAGAATTAGAGAACTTTGCCAAAGACAAAGACACGAGTGGCGGTACTGCAATAGGACATACAAGATGGGCAACCCACGGAAAACCGAATGACGAAAATGCACATCCTCATACTTCTGACAATGAAAAATATGCGATTGTTCACAATGGAATTATTGAAAATTACGCTGTATTAAAAGAAGAGCTGATACAAAGAGGACATACTTTTAAAAGTGAAACAGATACCGAGGTTTTAATTCATTTGATTAGTGATATTATAGAAAAACAACAATGCGATTTGTTTGAAGCAACAAGGCAAGCCTTAAATGAAGTGATAGGAGCGTATGCCATTGTTGTAATTTCAAAAGACAACCCAAACGAGATAATTGCGGCTAAAAAAAGTAGTCCTTTGGTAATCGGGATAGGAAAAGATGATTTTTATATTGGCTCTGATGCCACACCCATTGTAGAATACACCAAAAATGTTGTTTATCTTGAAGATGGAGAAATTGCACGTTTAAGTTTAGATTCCGGACTTACTTTAAAAACGATTCAGAACGAAACAAAAACTCCGTATATTCAAGAATTGGAAATGAAAATTGAAGCCTTGGAAAAAGGCGGATACGATCATTTTATGCAAAAAGAAATATTTGAACAACCTCGAAGTATAAGAGATTGCATGAGAGGGCGTTTAATGCTGAATGAAAATTATATTTCATTAGGCGGAATAGAAGCCTATCAAGATAAGATTTTTGCTGCGAAAAGATTAATCATTATTGCATGCGGAACATCGTGGCATGCTGGGATTGTAGGTGAATATCTATTGGAAGAGCTATCCAGAATACCTGTTGAGGTTGAATATGCGTCGGAATTTAGATACAGAAACCCGATTATTGATGAAAATGATGTGGTAATAGCTATTTCCCAATCAGGAGAAACTGCTGATACTTTGGCTGCCATAGAGTTAGCAAAATCAAAAGGAGCTACGATAATCGGTATTTGCAATGTAGTAAACAGTACCATTGCCAGAGCTACCGACTGTGGTGCTTATACGCATGCAGGACCGGAAATAGGAGTGGCTTCTACTAAGGCTTTCACAGGACAAGTTACCGTATTAACGCTTATTTCTTTACTTTTCGGTAAAAATAACGGCGAAATTGATCCTGCTCGTTTTTCTCGATTAATGATTGAATTAAATGCTATTCCTGAAAAGGTAGAAGAAGCTCTAAAATCAGACGAATACATTAAAGAAATTGCAGAAATATATAAAGACTCACACAACGCTCTTTTTCTGGGAAGAGGAATTAACTTTCCGGTTGCTTTGGAAGGAGCGTTAAAACTAAAAGAAATTTCTTACATACACGCTGAAGGTTATCCTGCTGCGGAAATGAAACACGGTCCTATTGCTCTTATCGATGAAGAAATGCCGGTATTTGTGATTGCTACGCAAGATGCCAGTTATGAAAAGGTGGTAAGTAATATTCAAGAGGTTAAAGCAAGAAAAGGGAAAGTAATTGCCATTGTAACAAAAGGAGATAAAGATGTACGAAAAATTGCCGACCACGTAATAGAAATACCTAGAACAGATGATATGTTAGTTCCTCTATTAGCAACAATCCCTTTGCAATTGTTGAGTTACCATGTTTCGGTAATGAGAGGCTGTAATGTTGACCAACCTAGAAATTTGGCAAAATCGGTTACGGTAGAATAGATAGGTAATCCTGCAGACTATAATATTCCTTTGTTTGAGAAAAGATAAATTCTGTTTTCTTTTTACTCATTCTGCTCGCATTAGGGATTGTTAAGCGACTGTGAAAAACAGTTGAGTTTTTGAGCTAACGTAAAAATATTGGCGGTTTTAACATCATTTGATTATCAATGTTAATTTTTACGTTAGTTGGAATTCCTAGTGCAAAATAATCCCTAACGAGTAAGAAATAAGAGGTTAAGAATGAGAGCTCTCATACAATCGTATAATAGGGTTAAAAAGTTTTTTTCATAAACATACCAAACATTTTTGTATTCATTTTTCTACTCATCAATCTTTTAGACACCCAATTCATCATATTATTCATAAATCCCGGAGTAACTAAAACTTTTTTACCTAAAGCATCAATAGCGGTTTTAGCAACAATATCAGGCTTCATTAATTTCATCGGCATTCCGGAAAAATCATTCTTAGAAGTCATTTCAGTTTCCGTTAACCCGGGATTTAAAACCAAAACATCTATTCCCTTTGGTTTTAATTCATGTGCCAGACCTTCCCCTTTCACGATTTCATGAGCTTTTGTTCCTGCATAAGTTGAAGCGAAAGGCGTACCCATATATCCAAGCATAGAAGCCGTGTATATGATTCCCCCTCTTTTTCTATCCACCATTAGTTGTACAAAATGATGTGTTAATATAGCGGGTACTTTGATGTTCAAGTCAATCATTTTTAAATCATTTTCCAAGGAATTTTCCATATAATTTCCGATATACATCATACCTGCATTACTAACCAACAGACCAATTTCCAGAGGGTCGGTTACTTTTTTTATCTCATCTAAAAAGTTTTCCGATAATAAATCAACCGCTAGTGGAATTGCTCTAATCTTGTGTTTTGTTTCCAACTCATTCGATAGTTTTTCCAGTTTATCTTTTCTTCTGGCAATCAGGACTAAATTCAATCCCTTTTGTGCTAATTGTTTTGCAAACTCTTCACCAATACCGGATGAAGCTCCCGTGATTAGAGCATATTGCCCGTATTTTTCTTTAAATTTCATTTGTTATTTTGTTTTTAAGTTGTATATACAACTTTGTTAATAAAAAATTTTACCTCATTAAATTGTTAAGCACTAAATTCAAAGCCTGTTCTCCATCTGTCCCCAATTTACTTTTTGCTTCTTCTGTCGCCGCTTTCCAGTCGGGGATAATTAATTC
>JALTUD010000476.1 GCA_027047735.1 Flavobacteriales bacterium
AAAGTGTGGTATATCTTCGTAATCGATACTGAGTTCCACCTCAATTTTTTCAGCTAAATTTCCCAATCCTGTTCCAAGTACAATACCTACGGTTGGGGTTGTTATTCCTTTTTCTTTTAGGAAGTTAGAGGTCTCAAGTATATTTTGGTAATTCATTATGCGTTCAGTTGTTTTTTTAATTTTAAGTACTCATCTCTCAATCTGGCAGCTTCAATAAAACCCTCTTGTTTCGAGGCATATTCCATTCTGGTTTTAAGATTATTCACAGCTTCTTTTAACTCATCGATAGTTTGATAACTCACGTTAGTTTCAGCCGCTTTTGTCAGTTTATCATTGATTTCATAGGCTGTCAATTTCTTTTTGTTTTGAAAAGAAATGTCTATGTTTTTTACAATTTGTTGCGGGGTGATATTGTGTTTTTTGTTATATTCTATTTGAATGGAACGTCTGCGATTGGTTTCGTCAATTGTTTCTTGCATAGATTGTGTAATACGGTCGGCGTACATTAATACTCTTCCGTTCACGTTTCGGGCAGCACGTCCAACTGTTTGAACAAGCGAACGTTTGTTTCTTAAAAAACCTTCTTTGTCGGCATCTAATATAGCTACTAAAGAAACTTCAGGTAAATCCAAGCCTTCCCGTAATAAATTTACGCCAATTAACACATCAAAAACACCTTTTCTAAGGTCGGCAAGAATCTCAACCCTATCAAGCGTATCAACATCCGAATGAATGTATCGGCTCTTAATGTTCAACCTTGAAAAATAAGTATCCAATTCCTCCGCCATTCTTTTGGTTAGTGTTGTTACCAAAGCTCGTTCATTCCGTTCAATGACTAATTGAATTTCTTCCATCAGGTCGTCAATTTGATTCAGGCTCGGACGAACATCAATCTCGGGGTCAAGCAATCCGGTAGGACGAATGATTTGTTCTATTAAAATTCCCTCGGACTTTTCCAGTTCATAATCTGCGGGAGTGGCACTTATGTAAAGAACTTGATTGGTTAACTGTTCAAATTCATCAAATTTCAATGGACGATTGTCGAGTGCGGATGGTAATCTGAAACCATATTCCACTAGATTTTCTTTTCTCGAGCGGTCACCACCGTACATAGCTCGTACTTGCGGAATAGTAACGTGGCTTTCATCAATCATCGTAACAAAATCGTCCGGGAAATAATCCAACAAACAGAATGGGCGACTGCCAACCGGTCTTCCGTCAAAATAACGAGAGTAATTTTCAATACCCGAGCAGTAGCCTAATTCACGCATCATTTCCAAATCGTATTCAACGCGTT
>JALTUD010000477.1 GCA_027047735.1 Flavobacteriales bacterium
CTTTTATAAAAATCGGCATGCGTTGTGAGTGGTTCTTGTCGCTCAGCTTTCACTACTCGAGTATATCCTCCGTATTGTCTTCCCAATGGGTTTATTGCTCCTCCATCATTTAGATAATCTAATGTTTTGTATTGAGCAAAAGTAGTAAACCCTTCATCCATCCACGGATATTTACTTTCGTTGGTCGCCATTAACCCTTGAAACCAGCTGTGAATAGATTCGTGAACGGTAACGCTTATCAAACCATTTAGACTGCTGTGAGCAGTAATCAGAGTACACATCGGATACTCCATTCCTCCATCTCCTCCTTGAATGACTGAGTATTGTTTGTAAGGATACTCTCCAAAGGTTTTGTTTACAAATTCAAAACTTTTTTTGGCTATGGGTTTTAGTTTATTCCAACGCTCTACCAAGGTATCTTTAATATAAATAAAATGTAAAATTGTTCCGTTGTCGAGAGCTGTGGTATCGTGTGCGTATTCTGTATCGGCAGCCCAAGCAAAATCATGAACCATTGGTGCAAAAAAGTGCCACGTTAACTTATTATCATTTCGTTTTTGTGGTTTTAGTTTTTTGTTTTTGTCCTCGTAACCATAACCTACTTCTTGCGGATTCTTTACATAACCCGTTCCGGCTAACAAATAGTTTTTATCGATGTTTATTTTGACATCAAAATCACCCCAAACGCCATGAAATTCTCTTCCAATATAAGGGTTTGCATGCCAACCGTCTTTATCGTACTCGCAAAGTTTCGGATACCATTGTGTCATGGAATAATCTACTCCTTCTTTGTTGTTTCGCCCCGTTCTTCTGATTTGAACAGGAACTTGGCTGTGAAACTCCATTTTAAATACCGATTTTTTCTTTGGTAAAATCGGTTCGGCAAGTTCTACCTCTAGAATTGTTCCCACCACTTTATAGTGAAGAGGTTTGCCGTTTTGTGTTAATTTATCTATCTTATGATATCCGATTTCATCTGGTTTTAAATGAAAAATTCTATCGCCTACTCTTGGATCGGGATCGGCAATGGTTCTAGAGCGAACATCCATCATTGAATTGGGTTGAAAGGCATTATAATATAAATGATAATATACTTTTCTTAAGGTATCGGGTGAATTATTGGTATATATCAATTCTTGCTTTCCTGTAAATTGATTTTTAGTAACATCCATATCGATGTCCATTTTGTAGTTGACGTGTTGTTGCCAATAACATTTTTGTGCCGTACCGGTTATTTGTAAAAACCATCCTGAAAGGATTAGTAATAGAATTTTGTTCATATTATGTGTTTTTT
>JALTUD010000478.1 GCA_027047735.1 Flavobacteriales bacterium
CCTTAATTATTTATTATTTTTTCTTTGGTCTTTTTGTACCATATTTCGAACGTCTTTGCGTTCTACCTTCTACACCGGCAGTATCTAATGCTCCACGAACAATATGATACCTAACCCCCGGCAAATCTTTCACTCTTCCTCCACGAACCAACACAATACTGTGCTCTTGTAAGTTATGTCCCTCACCGCCGATATAAGCATTCACTTCTTTACCGTTGGTCAAACGAACCCTTGCTACTTTTCTCATGGCTGAGTTTGGTTTCTTTGGTGTTGTGGTATAAACCCTTACACAAACCCCTCTTCTTTGCGGACACGAATCCAAAGCCGCCGACTTACTAACTTGCGGTTTTGTTGTCCTTCCTTTTCTAACTAACTGTTGAATAGTTGGCATAATATTTATTTTCTTTCTAATTGATTTTTACCCCAAAAAATGTTTTAGGGATTGCAAAGGTAATTTATTTTTTTTTGTTCACAACTTTTTGCTCTATTTTTTTTTAGGAAATCTCCTCTTTTATAGAATGTTATCGTTTTAACACTTGAAAACAACTAAAAAAATATTAACAATTAACATTATCCCTTCCTTATATATCACTCACAATAATATCGTTTATCTATCTTTTTAACTTTATGATTCGGGCGTTCCCATTACGACATAAAAAAGAGGTGTAACTCTCGCTACACCCCTTTTTAACGCCGTAATGGTCGGGCTATCACTACTCACTCTTTTTGCCCTCAAAAGGAGGAGGGCAAAAAGGAGTTCAAACACGCCGTTCTATCCCTAACGCGAGTGAATTTGGCGGATAGAAAGTGAATTTTTGGATTCTTAGACGATGAATAAAAATTTTGCATAGCACCAGCTATGGAAAAATTTTATGAAGACGGATAAGGAATCAAAAAACGCTTTATACCGTCTATTTTACTCGTGTTAGGGATACAATCCCTAACGTGTGTAAAAAGAGCGATAAGAGAATGAGTTTTAATTTCCTAAACGATGAATATTATCTTTGCAAGCACTTCGCTATGGAAACCAAAATACCGCCTTAAATCCACTAGAGAAGCTCTAATACAAAGTCAAAAAATGCGTTTAACCTGAAATGGTTAAAATATTTCCGTTTTTCGTTACAGTATATTTCTTCAATGATTTGTTAGCCGGACCACTATGAACAGAACCGGCATCTGTAAAAATCGCTCCATGGCAAGGACAAGGAAAATCATTTGCACTTAGACTATACGTAACATCACAACCTTGATGAGTACAAGCTTTTGACAAGGCTACAAAACCATTAGCTGTAT
>JALTUD010000479.1 GCA_027047735.1 Flavobacteriales bacterium
AAGTGTCTTCCATTGCCTCTTTAAACCTTTAATTGAATCTGTAGAACGTTTTGACGGAAAAAATAAAATTCTTTCTCTATTTTTGGGAAAAGTTTTACTATTTGTAGTTATAAAGAATGGAGCATTACAAGTTGTTAACTACTTTGAAACACAATCTGTAGAAGATGTCTTGTATTATCATCTCCTCATGTTACAAAGTTTAGACGAAGATGAGGATAAAGTAAATTTAATCCCATTGGGTATTTCTCCATTAAAACTAGAATTTTTACAGCGAGCGGAGGATTATTTTTCGCAAATTCACAACAGCGGATTAACGGACGAACAGGAACTATTTCAAAGCATAAAAGTATGAGGATAATTAGAGGAAAGTACAAGGGAAAAAGAATTTTAGCCCCAAAAACCATTGATGCCAGACCCACAACTGATTTTGCTAAAGAGGGACTCTTTAACACACTGGAAAATTCATATTTTTTTGACGAATTAGATGTTTTAGATTTATTTGCCGGAATAGGAAGTATCTCTTTAGAGTTTGCTTCACGCGGTGCAAAAAGTGTAGATGCTATTGATTCATCTTATCAAAGTGTAAAATTCATTCAAGCAATCAGCGATGAATTGGGACTACCTGTAAAAGCATATAAAAATGATGCTTTTCGATATTTAGAAAAACCTTATAAAAAATACGATTTAATCTTTGCCGATCCTCCTTACACATTGGAAGGAATAGAAAATATAGCAAAATTGGTTTTTGAACACGATATGCTCAACGAAAACGGAACATTGGTCATCGAACACGACAGACGTGTGAAATTAGATAATCATCCGGCATATGTTAAGACAAAAAAATACGGAAAAGTTAACTTTTCTTTTTTCGAGAAGTAGAATGCTTTTTTATTTCCTCAAGATTTGGAACAAAAGCAACCTACTTCGTACAACTGTAAATCGTAGCAATACCACCGCTCACCAAATTTTGTTGAATATCTTTGTATCCCACTTTACTCAAAATATCCACAAAATCATCTCCTTCAGGAAAAGCTTCCACCGATTCAGGTAAATACGTATAAGCGGAACTATCTTTGGAAACCGTATTCCCTATTTTAGGCAAAATGTACTTTGAATAAAAATTAAAACCCTGTTTAACCGGAAAACGTTTCGGCTTAGAAAACTCTAGGATAGCAACAGTTCCGTTAGGTTTAACCACACGAAGCATCTCCCCTAACCCTTTTTCTAAATTTTCAAAATTCCGAACACCAAACCCCACCGTAATAGCATCAAAAGAATTATCCTCAAAAGG
>JALTUD010000480.1 GCA_027047735.1 Flavobacteriales bacterium
ACGTTAGGGATAGAACGGCGTGTTTGAACTCCTTTTGGTTTGTTGCATATATGCAAACCAAAAGAGTGAGTAGTGATAGCCCGACCATTACGGTCGTTAAAAAGTGGTGTAGTGCAACGAAACTGCTTTTTTATGCCGTAATGGGAACGCCCAAAAATTACTTTTCCACTTTTAGTTCAAAAGGAACGTCTATGGGAGGTAAACAGGTGCTTTCGTTGCAAACCATATAAGAAACGTAACCTTTTATGGGTTGGGATTTGTCTTTTATGGATAGGAGCTGTTTAAATTCGGCTTTTTTATCAAAATAGTTCACTTGTACTTCAAATACATCATCAAATTTTGAGATAGGAGCAATTATTTCTGCGGTTTTTCCGACAATGGTATAAGCATCCGATGGTTCAAAGTGAAATTCGGTAGGGAGAGGTCCTTCGTCGGGGCTGGGTAAGTTTTGCGAATACATATGCCAATGTTCGTCTATTTGGGCGGTGATGTTGAGTTCATACAATCCCATAATGTTGGTAGTGTCGGATATTTCAAACGTCCAATGCACCGGTGATTCTTCTTGGGCTTTGCTTGCCAAAAGAGAGAGTGAGAACAATAGCAATAAGGTTAATCTTTTCATTTTAATTCTATTTCAAAAGGGTGGTCGGTCGGAGGTAAACATTTACCATCGTTGCAAACCATATAATTGATGTTTCCTTTTACAAGAATATTGCCATTTTTTACCTTTACTTTTTGTTTAAAGATAGCTTCATTTGAAAAGTCGGTAACTTCCATTTCAAATGTTTCGTCGTAATGCGAATGCGTATTTTCTTCGTAGGTAGAATCGATTAATTCATATTGGTCGTTGGGTTCAAACTCAATCAATGTCGGAAGAGGTCCTTCCATACTTTCCAAATATTGAGAATAAGCGTGCCAACCGTCTTGCAGGTCGCCGTGAATTAAAATTTCATACGTATCATCCGACAGTTTTTCAGCTGAAACATTCCACGTAATAGGTGAAATGTTTTCTGCAACAACCGTGTTATTTTCTTTCGGCGAAACAGCAACTTCCATCCCTTCTTCCAGTTTTTTATTGGCTTCAATTCCACATTCGAGCCACTCGGCATAAACCGCAGGGTCTTCGGTATAACCGACAGGATGAGTAAGCAAATATCCTTTAGGGCTTAGTTGAACATAGTAAGGTTGGGAAACTTGCCCGAAATACAATTGTTCAAACGTAGCCCATTTATTTCCGATGGTTTTAATTTTCTTTTGTTTTTTAATGCCTCCTTCATATTCGATAGCGA
>JALTUD010000481.1 GCA_027047735.1 Flavobacteriales bacterium
TAGCCGTTAACAATGAAGTGATATTCGCATCCAAAATAGCTGAATAGGCATTTTTATATCCTTCTGCTATGGCTATTTTCATTCCTTTTCCATCACGTAATTCCTCTCTAATACGTTCAAAGATAAGCACGTTGGCATCTACAGACATACCTAAGGTTAATACTAAACCTGCTATACCCGGTAAAGTTAATGTTGCCCCCATAGAAGCTAAAGCACCTAATAAAAAGAAGATATTCGCAAATAAGGCTATACTTGCAACAACTCCCGCGGTACCATAATAGAAAATCATATAAGCAAGTACTAAAATTAAAGCGGCAATAAATGACCACATTCCTGCTCTAATATTTTCTTCTCCTAAGGTTGGACCTACAACTGCCTCATCTACAATTACTGCAGGTGTATCAAACGAACCGGCTTCTAGTACTGTTGCTAAATCTTGTGCTTCAGGTATAGTAAAGTCTCCCGAAATTTCAGTGTTCCCGTTTGGAATTGGCCCATTGATAACCGGTGCAGAATATACTTGGTCATCCAATACAATGGCAGTCATTCTGCCTACATTATTTGTTGTTATCTCTTTCCAACGTTCAGCTCCATAAGGAGTCATAGTAACAGATACCGTAACTTTTTTAGATTCTTGGTTGTAATCTTGTTTGGCTGTGCTGATATCGTCTCCGGTCAACAATGGATTACCATCTGTTGGTACTTCTAAAGCGTACAGCATATATCCTCTACCATCTTGGTCTGAGCTAGACCATCTAAACATTACATTTGAAGGTAAAATACTTCGAGCTAAATCGCTGTTTAACATTCTGTTGATTTTAGCGGTATCTTTAGCTTTTGCATATCCGATATAAGGACCACTCATCGCTCCTTCTATATTCAATAACTCAAATAAAGGTCCTTCCAATAAATTTGGAGCTTCATCTACTTTTGTTGAATCCGCCTCATCTTCTAATCCTAATTCGTCTTCAACTTCCAATGAATCTACTACAACTTCCGTTGAATCATTAACTTGTAACGTGTCTATTGTTTCTGTTACTACAAGTTCTTCCTCTAAATCTTCCTCTACGTTTCCACCTTCTTTTTGTTTTTTTAATTCTTCATTTAACAAAATGAATTGGTCACTCAAAGGAGTAGGATAACCTAACCAAAAACCTAACTCTGCTCTTGATTGCAATAACTTTCTTACCCTTTCTTTGTCTTTTGCTCCCGGTAATTCAATATGTAAACGACCTGATATAGGTTGTTTCTGAATAGAAGGTTGAGATACTCCGAAACGGTTGATACGGGTTTCGATAATTTTTTCTGTATTGTCAATAGCATCTTTAGCCAACTTTCTCAGCGTAGCTATCATTTCTTGATTGGTAGCATCTAAAGGGAAATTGTCTTTATCTCCAATATTGAAGAAAGTCATTTTCTCATCTTTGTATTCGCTGTTGTTGTAGGCTTCCTCAAATAGAGAGATGAAATCATCCCCTTCACCTTCGCTGTATGCTTTTAGAGCAGCGTTAAAAGGTTCTCTGAAAGCGGGTTTTAATGAGTTGCCGGCTTTATTAAGAACCAAATCCGGAATGGAAACTTCCAAGGTTACGCTCATTCCTCCTTGAAGGTCTAACCCTGTTCCTAATTTTTGGTCATTACATTGTCTGTAAGTTAATCCGAAAACAGGATAGATTGGATCGTCTGCGTGTTCCGAAATGAATGTTTGTTCAAAAAAGTTTTTCGCTGTTTGTTCTGCTCTTTTACTGGGTTGTCCGTCTTCTCCCAATATATATATGGTATCCCTTCCGGTGAGAATGTACTCTTCACCTGAATTAACAGCTTCTTTCCATTTCTTTTCGGCGTATTTTTCAGCTTTGTTTTCTAATCCTTTGGTTACCCAAGAGAATGACAACTGGTATAAACTTGCAAGTGTCAATAAAATGGTAAATACCCAAATGGCTCCTCTGTTTTGCATTTATTTTGGTTTTAAATTAATGTTTTTGTATGCTTTTGTACCTTGTCTTTTGTTGTTCTTTGGCTTGTAAACTCTAGCTTCGGTACTTGATTTCTCTTTGTTGAATACCCAACTCGGTAAAAATCAAGGGTGCAAATATAGAATTTCAAACAATTATTAGCAACATTTTTTCATAAACTATATAAGTTTATTTGTAAAGGGCTAATTTTAACTGTGAAATTTATTGAAATTGTTAAATGATTTTATTCAACGTCTAAAGGAGTTAAAATTACACTTTTTATGTACTTCATTCAACATGCGTTAGGGATAGGAGTGGCATCCTTTTGGTTTGTTTGCTGTATGCAAACCAAAAGATATAGCGGATAGCCCGACCCATTTTCACAAAAGACACGTTTCGCAATAGCGATATGTGTCTTTTGTGAAAATGGGGAACGCCCAAAATATACTATGAATTTAAGGCACATCTAAAAGTTTCTTGCTATATTTGGGACACTAAAATTAAATGATATGAATACGACACAGCAAAAATTAAATTCGCAGGAGATTGTAGAATTAGAAAATAAATACGGCGCACATAACTATCACCCATTGCCGGTAGTGCTTTCAAAAGGAGAAGGAGTGCATGTTTGGGATGTGGAAGGGAAACATTATTATGATTTTTTGTCGGCTTATTCGGCGGTAAATCAAGGGCATTGTCATCCTAAGATTGTAAAGGCTTTGACAGAGCAGGCATCTACATTGGGGTTGACTTCTCGTGCTTTTTATAATGATGTGCTGGGTGTTTACGAAAAATTTGTAACCGAATATTTCGGCTTTGATAAGGTCTTGCCAATGAATACGGGTGCAGAAGCGGTTGAAACAGCTCTTAAACTCTGTCGTAAGTGGGCGTATGAAGTAAAGGGAATTAATGAGAATGAAGCGAAAATTATTGTATGTGAAAACAACTTCCACGGAAGAACAACTACGGTTATTTCTTTTAGTAATGACCCCGTAGCTCGTAAAAATTTCGGGCCTTATACACCGGGGTTTATTAAGATACCTTATAATGATGCTTCGGCATTGAGAGATGTATTGGAAAACGAGGAAAATATTGCAGGGTTTTTAGTTGAACCTATTCAAGGAGAGGCGGGTGTTTATGTTCCGGACGAAGGGTATTTAAAGGAGTGTTTTGAGTTGTGTAAAAGCAAAAATGTGCTGTTTATAGCGGATGAAGTGCAGACGGGAATTGCTCGAACGGGAGAACTGTTGGCGGTTGATTATGAAAATGTTACGCCGGATATTCTTATTTTAGGGAAAGCTATTTCCGGTGGTGTTTATCCGGTTTCGGCTGTGTTGGCGAATGATGAAATAATGAATGTGATTCGTCCGGGTGAGCACGGTTCTACTTTTGGTGGGAATCCTACGGCAAGTAAGGTGGCAATAGCAGCGTTAGAGGTTATTCGCGATGAAAATTTAGCGAAAAATGCAAAGGAATTGGGGAATTATTTTAGAGCGGAAATGAATCGGATTATCGGTGCGTCTGATTTGGTAAAATCGGTAAGAGGTAAAGGGCTGTTGAATGCGATTTTGATAAACGACACCGAAGATAGCTCAACGGCTTGGGATATTTGTGTAGCCTTGAAAAATAACGGGCTGTTAGCAAAACCAACGCATGGAAACATTATTCGTTTTGCTCCGCCATTGGTGATGACGCGTGAACAAATGGATGAATGTATTGCGATAATCGAAAAAACCTTAAAAGAGTTCTAAGGGTAAAAATTTGTTCTCGAATAACGAAGCTCGGCTATTTTTAGTCGGGCTTTTTTTATGTCTTGATTTTTAGGGCATTCCCCCAATCGGCAAAACAAACATATCGCTCTTGCGAAACGTTTGTTTTGCCGATTGGGGTCGGGCTATCACTACTCACTCTTTTGTGTTGCATAAGTGCAACAACACAAAAGGAGTTCAAACACGCCGTTCTATCCCTAACGCGTGTAAAAAGAGCGATAAGAAAATGAGTTTTAGTTTCTTTAGATGATGAACAGTTTCCATGATGATTAAATAGTCTTAGTTTAGCTTTACCCACTTTTTACCACTAGTTATTTAGTATTGAAAAACAATTAATTAGATGTAATTTCATTAGTTTGTTTTATTAAAATTTGTAAAAGTTATTCACAATTTGTAATATTGTGGGGAAATGTGGGAATAAAAATATATTTTTGTCCTTGAGTAAGGCTGTTTGAGTTTTTGAACAGCGAAACGAACTAAGAAATAAATGACCGGATTCATAGGAGAATATCATTGCAAAATAGACGCTAAAGGCAGATTGCTTTTGCCTGCGGATATGCGTAAGCAGTTGTCTTCGGAGGATCAGGGAACTTTCGTTATTTCAAGGGGAGTTGATGATTGTTTGTCGCTTTATACAATGTCCGAATGGAATGTTGTAATGGAAAAGCTTCGTAAACTCAATCGATTTAAGGCAAAAGACAGAAAGTTTGCCCGCATGTTCCAAAAAGGAGCTACCAAAGTAGTTGCCGATTCACACGATCGTATTCTTTTGCCAAAGGAATTAGTCGGGTGGGCAGGTATTCAAAAAGAAATAGTAATGGTAGCGAATGTCGATCTTTGGGAGATATGGGACAAAGAGAAGTATGAGTCCTTGATGAATGAAGATTGGGATGACTTTGATCAACTTGCTGCTGAAGTAATGGGCAAAGTTGAAGAAAATGAATAATCAAGCGTATCACGTTCCGGTATTGTTGCATCAATCGGTGGATGGTTTAGTAACTAATCCCGATGGGGTGTATGTGGATGTTACCTTCGGAGGAGGTGGGCATTCGCGTTACTTGCTTTCTCTTTTGAGTGAAAAAGGGAAGTTGGTGGCTTTTGATCAAGATACGGATGCGGAGGGTAATTTGATTCAAGATGCTCGGTTTA
>JALTUD010000482.1 GCA_027047735.1 Flavobacteriales bacterium
AAATTAGACCACTTTAAATTTTTTATTCAAAAATAATCAATTTTTAAAATCTTAAAGATGATTTTTGGATTATTATTTTTTCGTTTCACGCATAAAGTCTAACGGTAAATTATAATGTACCGACACCAAAGCATGCAACAAATATATTCAATTTTATCCAAAATCAAAGTCATCTAATGGATTTTTTATTGTATTTAGTCCAACTTTTGTGATATGCGTATAAATTTCAGTAGTCTTACTGTTGTTATGTCCTAATATATGCTGTATATATCTCAAATCCGTCCCCTTTTCAAGTAAATGTGTAGCAAAACTATGTCGTAGAGTATGAGGCGTTACAACCTTACTGATTCCCGCTTTTCGAGCATACTTTTTTATAAACTTCTGAACACTTGTTGCACTATATTTACCTCCATTCATCCCCTCAAAAATATAAAGCTCCGGATTAACCTTTCTCAAATAATAGGTCAAAACTTGCTTAGCCACTTCAGACAAACCTACATACCTGTCTTTATTCCCTTTCGCCCCTCTTATATGAATACGGTTAGCATTAAAATCAATATCCGACAACTGTAAATTCAATAATTCACTAATTCGCAATCCGCCACTATAAATCAACGTCAATATTGCTTTATGCTTTAAATTTGTCGTCGCTCGTAACAAATCAATTGTTTCTTGCTGAGAAAGAACAGTCGGTAACTTACGTCCTTTTTTAGGTCTATCAATATAAAAAGTTTGACGTTCACCACGCATCACTTTTTCATAATAAAACTTTATAGCATTAATATATTGGTTCTGCGTGGATTCCCCTACCTTCTTCACTTCCACAAGATACATAATGTACTGCCTAATCTGCTCGTACGTAATTTCATTCGGCGGAATCTCTCTATAATAACCAAAAAAATGTTCCAACATATTCGTATAAGTAGCAATCGTAGATGCACTATACCTCAATTCAATCAATTTCTCACGAACAGATTCCGGACAAGCCTTTTTTATATCCTTCACAATCTTTGACTTTCGCTCACCCTTATCTCTATAATCCTTTACTACCAACAACACATTTTGCCTTTTGGCAATCTCCAGAACACGTTCGTAATTCTCCTCCGTATAAGGAATAATCCAATGCTTCTTATTCACATTATAAAAACTAACCGGCAACGACTTTAAAAACTCAATACCTTCCTTTCCCGGATAAAAACAAATCGTCATTCGATTTCCCTTACTCAACCAAATCTCCCCTTTTCTCTCAATCTGTTTAACCACCTTTTCAACCGGCTTAACT
>JALTUD010000483.1 GCA_027047735.1 Flavobacteriales bacterium
ATAAACAAAGAATAGTTAATTCTCCTCTGCATCTGTTTCAAACCAATCTTTGATAATTCGTAAGAATCGTTTTGAGCCAAATTCACTTTTTTCAGATTTCTTTTTCTTTGGTTTACTCACTTTTATTTCACTTTCATTTTCATCTTCAATTGGTTTTGTTTTAATGTCTGCCTCAAACCTGTTAATACCTTCAATAACCAAACCTACCCCGGTTGCATACATTGGACTTGCAATTTCTTCGTTAACTTCTTTGGCAAGATGCTCATTTGGATAACCAATTCGTGTTGGCATACCCGTTGTAAATTCCGTTAGTTGATGTATATGTCGTAATTGAGCACCGCCACCGGTTAAAACAATTCCGGCAATTAATTTTTTTTCAAATCCCGAATTTTTTATTTCGTAATATACGTGTTCCACAATCTCTTCCATACGTGCCTGTATAATAGAAGCGAGATTTTTTAATGTTATTTCTTTAGGAGGACGGCCTCTTAAACCAGGAATAGCCACCACTTCATCATCTCTATTTTCGCTTATCAGTGCCGAGCCGAACTTTACTTTTAACTCTTCAGCATGCCTTCTAATGATAGAACATCCCTCTTTCACGTCTTCGGTAACAATATCTCCTCCAAAAGGAATAACAGCAGTATGACGTATTATATTATCTTGAAATATCGCAATATCAGTGGTTCCTCCCCCAATATCAACCAATACTACACCGGCTTCTTTTTCTTCATCGCTTAAAACAGCTTCTGCCGAAGCAATGGGTTCCAAAATAAGTTGAGAATCTTCCAGACCTGCCTTTTTAATACATTTATATATATTTTTTGCAGCAGCAGTTTGACCAATGATTATGTGAAAATTAGCTTCCAGTTTATTTCCTAACATTCCAACAGGATGCCTGATCCCATCTTCATCGTCAATAATATAATCCTGAGGAATAACATCTATAATCTCTTCTCCGGGAGCCATATTTAATTTATACATATTGTGTATCAATTGCTCAACTTCCATAGTGGAGATCTCCTCATCAGAATTTTCTCTAATCATAGTACCTCGATGCTGGATACTTTTTATATGCTGACCGGCAATTCCAACATTTACATATTTTATATCAACTTTCGACTCTTGTTCAGCCTGACTAACAGCTGTTTTTATAGATCTGACAGTATCTTCGATATTAGTTACAACTCCCCTTTTTACCCCAATGGATTCAGTTTTTCCGGTTCCTAATATGTCTATTTTGCCAAATTCATTTCTTCGGCCAACAATACAGG
>JALTUD010000484.1 GCA_027047735.1 Flavobacteriales bacterium
GCTCTCAGTTTTGTGTACTCCCCATGCCAAGCGAAATGGACATGCCCGATTTTTATCATCGAAACAACGGATGCTTTAAATCCTCCGCGGTTTAACCAAAAAGAGGCAGATTTTGCCGATGCTGCAACAACTGAACTTTCTTCAATTGCCATTGGGACACAATAAATTTTATCGTTTATTTTAAAATTCGGAGCAATTCCCAAAGGAATATAGAAGTTTGAAATTGTATTTTCAATAAACTCATCGTGAAGTTGTTGAGTTTTGGGGTCGTTATGCCAATATGATTTCAGGAAATCTTTCTGACTACTATCGTTGTTTAAGTAGTTTTCAACTATCCAATCTATTTTTTGTTCTTTGGTTAGCTTACTAAAGCCTTTTACGATTTGATTACTCATTTAATTGATGATTTAAGTTGCAAATATACAGATTAATACCATTTGAATATTGAAAAGAAGAGAAAGAAAATAAAAACGCTTTATAAGTCTCTTTTCAAAATTTTAAAGGTGTAACTATTGAAAGTATTAATTATTTTATGAACTTTCCTAATATATGTTAAAACTCTTTGAAGAGTTTTAGCTGTATCCATTTAGGAGTGTTTGAATGTTGTAAGTTACTTATGGTTATACCGAGTAAACGCACCGGATGTTGTAATTTGTTTTGCTTTAAAAGGTCTATTACAATGGGAAAGAATTCATCTTTTTTTTGCAAATAAATATCGACGGATTTACTGCGGGTTTGTTGGGTGAAATTGTTATACTTTATTTTTAAGGTTGCTGTTTTTCCCTTGTTGTTTGATTTTTTTAGTCTTTTTTCCAGTATTTCGGCAATTTTAGATAATTCCTTTTCAATTATGGGAAGGTCTGAAATATCGTGTTCAAAAGTTCGTTCGGCTCCAACGGATTTTCTTACGCGATTGGGTTTGACTTCGCTGTGTTGTACGCCTCTTACAATGTCGTAATAATATCCACCTGCTTTGCCAAAGGCTTTTTCTAACTCCTCCTTTGATTTTTGTTTTAGGTCTTTACCGTAATAAATTCCCATTCTATACATTTTTTGGGCAGTAACTTTACCGATGCCAAAGAATTTAGCAATGGGTAATTCTTCCAAAAAAGGTTCAACTTCTTCCGGTGTGATTGTCTTTTGTCCATTGGGTTTGTTGTAGTCAGAAGCAACTTTTGCCAAGAATTTATTGATGGATATTCCCGCTGAAGCGGTCAATCCTGTTTCGTCGAATATCCTGTTTCGTATTTCCGTAGCCAACAGACTAGCCGAGG
>JALTUD010000485.1 GCA_027047735.1 Flavobacteriales bacterium
GATATTATTTCTGAAATTTACTACCACCCCGAAACTTTGGAAATTCTAGGAGCGGAACTTTTCGGAGAAGTAGGTGTGGATAAAAGAATAGACGTCTTAAGTACGGCTATTTATGCAAAACTAAAAATCACAGATCTATCACAATTGGATTTAGCTTATGCTCCTCCTTATTCGCCGGCAAAAGACCCGATTGTGGTTGCCGGTTTTGTTGCAGAAAACATAGAAACAGATAAATGTAATCAAATAAATATTGAAGAATTTAAAACCTATATTAACAGTACTCACCCTGAAATGTTTCAAATTTTAGATGTGCGAAACAAAGATGAATATGAAAAAGGAGCTATTCCAAACGCTGTAAATATTCCGTTACCTGATTTAAGAAAGAACTTGAATAAGTTAGACAAAGACAAACCTGTAATTATCTATTGCCAAAAAGGATTACGCGGATACATTGCTCGATTAATTCTAAAACACAAAGGCTATAACAAGGTTTCTAGTTTAGCCGGAGGTTTTTTACTTTGGAAACGATTGGGCAAACCGGTTTCTATCCTCGAATTGGAGGATGTAATATAAACTCACTTGAGGATTTAAGGTTAATAAAAAACAGCGTTAAAAAATTAACGCTGTTTTTTGTATTAAAATTATACCACTTTCTTTTTGCCTCTTTTAAAAAAATTTAAACATTGGGTAATGTTTTATTGGGATTAATAATTAATTTATTAGATTTGCCGTTTTTATTAACCATTTAACGGAGTCTTTTTAAGCTTCTTCATAAATGCTACAACCCAATTTAAATGAAAAAAATTTTATACGGATTCATCTTGTTTATTGCTTTAAAAAGTGTAAAAGCACAAGATTTCAATCACTACCAACCGCTCACGAGTAAAGGAGAACTTCCCAAGGATTTTACCGACAGAACCAGTCTAAAGGCTGCTGAAAACATCGAGAAAAACATCGATAATTCAGATAGCTATGTGGATAGAAAAAAGAAAAGCAACTTTTTACTGAAGGCCAACTACATGTTAGATGAGTTGTTAATGAGCGGACGTGTTTTATTTGGAGATACAGTTTCCAAATACGTCAATCAAGTGGCTGACAACTTGCTGAAAAGTGACCCGGAACTAAGAAATGAACTTAGATTTTATTGCCTGAAATCGAATGTAACTAATGCTTTTTCTACCAATCAAGGGATGATATTCGTTACCTTGGGCTTAATTGCACAATTAGAGAACGAAGCTCAATTGGCTCAAGTGTTGGCACACGAAATCGTACATTATAAAAGAAAGCACGTCATCAATACGTTTATCGAATCGTCAAAAATAGCTAAGAAACAGGGGGAATACAAGTACAATAGTTATGATGACGACATCATTAGATTAAGTAATTACTCCAAAAAATTAGAGTTCGAAGCAGATTCTATGGGATTCTATTGGATTAGAGAAGCCGGATATTCAATCAAAGAAGCACTTAACGTTTTTGATGTGTTGCAATTTTCTTATTTACCCATTGATGAGCATCCTTTTGAATATGTAGATTTTGAAACGGAAGTGGTAAAAATACCCGAAGGCTTAAAATTAGACACCATTGTTTCTATCAACTTTGATGATGATTATGACGATACAAAAAGCACTCATCCTAATATCAGAAAAAGAAGAGAGCAAATAACCAGATTGATACAAGATAAGAAAGGTGGAAAACGCTATATCCAATCAAAAGAATTATTTAAACACGTTAGAAACATCTGTCGTTTTGAAGGTGTTCGTTTAAGTAATAAAAGTGCAGATTATGTGAAAGCTATTTATAACGCTCAAGTATTACAAGAAGAATATCCGGAAAGTGATTTTCTAAAAAAGAACATATCAAAAGCTTTGTATGGTATAGCCAAATACAAAGTAGACAACCGTTATCTCAATATAACGGACAATTATGATGATTACGAAGGTGAGATAAGTGCAGCATATTATTTTTTCGATAAATTAAGCGATGAGCAAATACTGTCATTGGCATTAAATTATCTTAATGAGTATTACCTGACGCACGGCAAAGACGAAACCACTAAGAAACGAATGAAAAACCTAATTAAAGATTTGGTTACAAATGATTTTGAATTTGATAAGTATCACCAAATAGAACGGCAAAAAGCGTCAGAACAATCAACAGCTGAAAATAGTACAAAAGAAGAGGAAGAACGTTCAAGTAAATATGCGAAGTTACGAAAAATCAAAAAGCAACAAGAAGTGATTGATGTTACTGATAAAAATAGTTTAAATGATAAATTTCACTTTGAGTATTTGTTTAACGCCCCTAATACAAGTGAACTTAAACAATGGTTTAGTGAAGCAAAGCAAGAGATAGAAAAAGAAGATAACAAAAACAATGAAGAGTTAAGTTATAAAGAACAACGTCAAAAAGAAAAAGAGAAAGAAAAGGAGGAAAAAGAATTTAAGAAAAATCCTTATAAAAAAATGGGAATTCAAACGAACAAAATCGTAATTGTTGACCCCGATTATTTCGTCGTAGATGAAAGAAAAGGACAAAAATTAGAAAACGCGGAAGAAAAAAAATATAAGTTCTATCAACAAGTAGAGGATGTAGCCGATGCTTCGGGTATTGAATATGAAATTCTTTCTCCAAAGGTGTTTTCTTCTTCTGACGTTGAAAAATACAATGACCTTGCTAAAATTAACGATTGGGTGGGAGAAATAATGATACACGAAGATTCAAAAGACGATTGGGATATTATCCCATCTGAATCAGAATACATCAAATACTTACCTCAAAAATATAATACTGATTATTTTCTTTTTACAGGAATATTAGAATATAAAGAAGAAAAGAAAAACGTTTTTGGTGTTTTAGTTCTTACAGCCATCTATTTTCCTCTCTTTCCATTTGGTCTGCACTATGCTCTTTCTCCCGCTTATTCATCTTATTATTATAACTTGTGGTATAATTTAGAACAAAATAAACAAGTAATGGCAAATTTGATTGTACTAAAAAAGATGAAGGTAAATAAGGCGAATATTAACTCTTTGATGTACGATATGTTTAAACAAATACAAAAATAAGATGAAATATATAGTTATTTTTATACTGGTAATATTGATAGGGGATAATTACGCACAAGTACCCGGTTATATGGGAAAAAGATTTTCTGTTGATGGAGATATCAACATTTTACCTCACGTGGGTTTATTTGAATCTGATAAGAGAGATGCCCTTGTTTACGATGAACAATCTCAGCAATATTATATGAGGTCAGTTGATAATTCAAAACATAAGTTAATACGGTATAATTTGAATACCGGCATATCTTTGAGTTATACACTTAGTAGGAAGTTGTCTGTTTCTCTGAACTATAATTATATGAGAAGAAGTTTTGTCCTGTCACATGAAGAACGCACAGCAACCAAAGAAGATGTTGTTCCATATTTCACTAAAGAATTTGGTATAAATTTCAAATTTTACAGTAATAATTTCATTGCTCCGGTGGGCAGGTATATCAGTTTAGGTGTTGGAAGTTCAATATCCTCGACACTTAAAGATGGATTTGTTGTTCAATCTATTGATATTGGTTATGGTCCTCAAGCTTATATAGAAGATGTGTTGCACGGCGTTCTAACACTTCCTAAATTTACAGTGGGTTTTGGAGAAAACAAAGTATTTAATAGATTTTTCTTCAGATACGAGGGGATACTTAATTTTTATGTTTTAGCGTTTCCTAAATATAAATACAGCTCTGCAAATGGAGGTTATCCGAGGAATTATGTTTATTTGTTTCGTGATTATGTTGGCCAGGACTTAAAGTATTTCAATTTTATAAACTTTAAAATTGGTGTAGGGATGTTATTCTAACTATTAGCATTTTCTTATTGATTTTAACCTATATTCGTCGCAAAAAAAACTTTAACACCATCTTTAAATGAAATTAGTTTTATACGGATTCATCTTGTTTTTTGCCTTAAAAAGTGTAAAAGCACAAGATTTCAATCACTACCAACCGCTCACGAGTAAAGGAGAACTTCCCAAGGATTTTACCGACAGAACCAGTCTAAAGGCTGCTGAAAACATCGAGAAAAACATCGATAATTCAGATAGCTATGTGGATAGAAAAAAGAAAAGCAACTTTTTACTGAAGGCCAACTACATGTTAGATGAGTTGTTAATGAGCGGACGTGTTTTATTTGGAGATACAGTTTCCAAATACGTCAATCAAGTGGCTGACAACTTGCTGAAAAGTGACCCGGAACTAAGAAATGAACTTAGATTTTATTGCCTGAAATCGAATGTAACCAATGCTTTTTCTACCAATCAAGGGATGATATTCGTTACATTGGGCTTAATTGCACAATTAGAGAACGAAGCTCAATTGGCTCAGGTATTGGCACACGAAATCGTACATTATAAAAGAAAGCACGTCATCAATACATTTATCGAATCGTCAAAAATAGCCAAGGAACAAGGGAAATACAAATACAGCAGTTATGATGACGACATCATTCGGTTAAGTAATTATTCAAAAAATTTAGAGTTCGAAGCAGATTCTATGGGATTCTATTGGATTAGAGAAGCCGGATATTCCATCAAAGAAGCACTTAACGTTTTTGATGTATTACAATTTTCTTATTTACCCATTGATGAGCATCCTTTTGAATATATAGATTTTGAAACGGAAGTGGTAAAAATTCCCGAAGGCTTAAAATTAGATACCATTGTTTCTATCAACTTTGATGATGATTATGACGATACAAAAAGCACTCATCCCAATATCAGAAAAAGAAGAGAGCAAATAACCAGATTGATACAAGATAAGAAAGGTGGAAAACGCTATATCC
>JALTUD010000486.1 GCA_027047735.1 Flavobacteriales bacterium
AAAATACACCAAGTTCAACCCTAAGTGAAGAAACCACGCGTTGGGTAAACCACCTGTTTAGCCACACCAATTTAATCATCGTTGATGCCGATGATAAAGAGTTAAAGAAAGAATTTACCTCAACAATGCGTTCGGAATTACTCAACAAAAAAGCCTTTACCTCCATTACCGAAACCAATCAACAACTCAAAAACAAAGGCTATAAAACACAGGTAAACCCTAGAGAGATTAACCTTTTTTATCTGGATAATAACTTGAGAGAGCGAATAGTAGAGGAGGACACAAAGTTTAAAGTACTCAACACCGACATTATCTTTTCTAAAGAAGAAATACTGCAAGAACTTACAGAAAACCCGCAAAAATTCAGCCCAAATGTAATTCTACGCCCTCTATATCAAGAAACCATATTACCCAATTTAGCCTATATCGGTGGTCCCGGTGAAATATCCTATTGGCTACAACTGAAAGAAATGTTCAAGAACTACAACACCCAATTCCCGATTCTCGTACTACGCGATTTATATATGATAATTCCTCCCTCTATTCTTCGTCAAATCGAAAAACTAAATTTATCCATAGAAGATTTCTTTTTAGACGAAAAAACATTGTTAGAACAATACATCCAAAAAAACAATATCAACCAACTTGATATAAAAGAACAATTATCTCACCTTCAACAAATAAAAAAAGAAATCATTCAACAAGTACAAACCATTGATACACCTTCGGTCAACGCGGTTGAAATAGCCTTTCACAAGTTCAACAAAGAGTTAGAAAAAATCGAAAAAAAAGTCCTGAAAAACACCAAGAAAAAAGAAGAAACCAACCTCAATAAAATCACCAAAATAAAGCAACGCCTCATCCCTAACGGAAAATTAGCCGAACGCTCCGAATGCTTTATACCGGATTACTTATCAATGAAAGAACAATATCCGGAAAAATTGATGCAGAGAAGTAACCCATTCATCACAGAAATTAAAGTATTGAAACAATAAGCGACAAAAAGGGTATCCCAAAGATAATTGAAGCGTATATTTATGCAAGAAAGTAACAAATGTTACACTCAAAATTGCATAAACTATTACTTCAGCAACTTAGTTGATTTCCCCCGGTGCTACACAATAGCACGAGGATAAACCTATTAATATTTTTGTTTTTCACTACCTTTTGAACAAGAATTTTAGTAGGTTTTGTTCGTTATAGAAGAAAATAATTATTTGGGCGTTCCCCTCATTGGTAAAACAAACATACCGCTAAAGCGGAACGTCTGTTT
>JALTUD010000487.1 GCA_027047735.1 Flavobacteriales bacterium
CAGATACAATGATTAGTTGTTATGATAATGATGTCTCCTTTTATGATCCAGCCTTTGGTTTATTAAAAGGAGAAGATGCAAAAATTATGTGGAGAATATTATGTGATAATCAAAAAGGTAAAAAATTTAAACTCAAGGCTTCAAATGTATACTATGATGATGAAAATGAAGTAGGAGGTGCTCATTGGGAAGCTTTTTATGTTTTTAGTCTGACAGGTAGAAAAATTCATAATATAGTAGAAGCTGAATTTAAATTTAAAAATGGGAAAATAATAAAACACGTTGATGATTTTAGTCTACATAATTGGTCAAGACAAGCATTTGGTTTTGTTGGTCAGTTAATTGGAGGTACGGAATTTTTCAAAAAGAGGTTAAATGTACAATCTAATAAACTAATCATAGATTATAAAAAAAAATAAGATTTTAGGTTGCATCCCATTTGAACATTGAAAAGAATCTTATAAAGTGTTTTGTGTTTTCCTGTCCTTGTAGGTTAATTTCAGTTGATTCATAAGTTGAAAATTTTTCTTTTGATTTTTTCGGTAAATTATAGGGGGAATATTTTGTATGCGGAGAATATCAGGTTTTACCATTTCTATGTTTAAATGGTTTAAATATTGAAGATGAGTGAATTATAATGGTTTATAAGATATGAGAGTAAAGTGCAATGAGTCGCTAATTATGTTTAGACTGAACCATTACAAGTAGTTTAAAAAAACAAAAATGATACAAGCGGAAATAATAACCATAGGAGATGAGTTACTCATCGGTCAAACCATCGATACCAATAGTGCATGGATAGGGGAGCAGTTGAGTTTATTAGGAATAAATGTTCGTCAAATTACATCGATAACCGATAGCGAAGAACATATTATTGAAACCTTAGATAAAGCCAAACAAAAAGCTCAACTCGTTATTATAACAGGAGGTTTAGGGCCTACAAATGATGATTTGACAAAAGACACGTTGGTAAAGTATTTCAATACCCGGCTTGTAGAAAACAAAGAAATATTGTCTTCCTTAAAACAAAAGTATGAAAACTTCGGCTTACCTTTCGATGACGTAAACAAAGCACAAGCCCTGCTACCCGAAAATTGTATTCCCTTACCGAATAGAAGAGGGACAGCAAGCGGTATGTGGTTTGAAGAAAATGGTATTGTGTTCATTTCTTTACCCGGAGTACCTTATGAAATGAAAGGAATACTGCAAGAAGAAGGTTTTCCGAGAATAAAAAAGCACTTCAATACCCCAAAAGTAATCCATAAAACCTTGCGAACCATCGGAATCGCAGAATCTTCCTTAGCTGAAATTTTGAAAAATTGGGAAAAAGAACTTGCAGAAAACAATATCAAATTAGCTTATTTACCTTCCCCCGGTTTTGTGCGTCTTCGCTTATCTGCTTTTGATGCGACCGAGCAAACAGAAAAGATAATAACCTCAAAAGTAAAAGAAGCTTACCGGTTAATCGGTGAATATATTTATGGCGAGGACAACCAAACCCTTGAACAAATTGTAGGTGAATTACTTAAAAATAATGGTAAAACACTTTCGTTGGCAGAAAGTTGCACCGGAGGAACAATCGCTAAATTAATAACATCGGTTTCGGGTTCTTCCGAATACTTCAAAGGAGGAGTGGTTTCTTATGCTAATGAGGTTAAAAACAGTGTTTTGCACGTGTCAACTGAAGTTTTAAATGAATATGGAGCGGTAAGTGAACAAGTAGTGCGAAGTATGGCAAAAAATGTTTGTAAACTTATGAAAACCGATTGTTCCATAGCTGTTTCCGGAATAGCGGGACCAGGTGGTGGAACAGAAGAAAAACCTGTCGGTACTGTATGGATTGCTGTTTCATACAACGGCAAAGTATCAGCAAAACTATTTAGGTTACCCTACAATAACCGCGAACGAAATATAACGGTAGCATCTAATTTTGCCTTAAATTTGTTGCGAAAAAAATTAATACAATGAAGAAAGAAGATAAAATCATAAAACAACTGATAGAAGAATTGCAATCTTCGGACGACAACATCGTCCTAAAAGCCTTAACCAAAATCAGAGATAAGGGAAAGACAGCTGTTTTAAACCCGATGTTTGATGTGTACGAGCAGACAGATAACCCGAAAATAAAGGAGGAAATTACCTCTATTCTAAACGACATCAAAGATTCTTATGCACTGGAACCTATCGTTGAGCGTCTAAAAACAGGGAGCAATGAGTTGAATAATATGTTGCTCGCATCCCTTTGGAACAGCAAGTTAAACGCCGTAGATTTCTTGCCCGAAATAGTAGAAACCGCCACAAAAGGCGACTATATGAATGCACTCGAAGCCCTAACCGTAATCGAAAATTTGGATGGACCTTTCCTCAACGAAAAACTATCTGAAGCCGAGTTTCTATTGCAAGATTACCTAAGCGAAAACACAGGAGATAAAGCCACCTTGCTACAATCCCTTTTAGATATTATACATGAATATCAAGCTAATGCCTATTAGTTAGTGTTGGGCGTTCCCCTCATTTGCAAAAACAACATTTCGCTCAGGCGAAACGATGTTTTTGCAAATGAGGGTCGGGCTATCACTACTCACTCTTTTGGTTTGCATATATGCAACAAACCAAAAGGAGTTCAAACACGCCGTTCTATCCCTAACGCGAGTGAAATTGGCGGATAGAAAGTGAATTTTTGGTTTCTTAGACGATGAATAAAAATTTTGCATAGCACCCGCTATGGAAAATTTTTATGAAGATGGATAAGGAATCAAAAAACGCTTTATACCGTCTATTTTACTCGTGTTAGGGATACAATCCCTAACGTGGATAAAATTGGAAGCAAGAAAGTGAATTTTAGTTTCTTTAGATGATGAAAAAATTCTTTGCATAGCCCCAGCTATGGAAATAAAATATGAAGAAGTATAAGGATACTAAAAACATTTTATTATGCTTATTAACTGTGTTAGGGATACAATCCCTAACGCGGGACAGGTAAGTGCAAAGAAAACGGAGTTTAGTTTTCCTTAGACAATGGATATTTTCAAAAACGAAGAAACAAGAAAATAAAAAAAATCCCATACATTAATAAAAACAAACCAATGAAAAAAATCATCAAAACAGTATTGATAATCGTTATAGCCTCAGCTTTATTCGGAGTCGGGTGTTTGGCACTAATCAACGAAAAAAAGCCCGAAACCGCAGAAGTTGATACCCCCGAAGCCCTTGAAATGGCAAATAAAATGCTAAAGGCAATACATTATGAGGAGTGGCAAAAAACAAAAATAGTAAAATGGGATTTTAAAGATTTGAGAAGCTTTGTTTGGGATAAATTCAATAACCATGTACAGATAAAGTGGAAGAAAAACGATGTTCGCCTGAACCTATCCGATTTAGAAGATTATGTAGTGTTCCACAACCAAGAAAAAGTAAGTGATACAGCTCAAGCAAAAGAACTAAAAACCAAAGCGTGGGAATATTTTTGTAACGATTCCTTTTGGCTGAATGCACCTGCAAAAGTCTTTGACGAAGGAACTACACGATCGGTGGTAACCGAAGATAATGGAGAAAAGGGCTTGCTTGTAAGCTATAATTCCGGAGGAGCAACCCCCGGAGATTCTTACCTTTGGTTTTTAGACGAGGAAGGTTTGCCCTACAAATACAAAATGTGGGTTTCCATCATACCCGTTGGCGGTACGGAAGCCACGTGGGCAAAATGGAAACAGTTGAAAACGGGAGCTATGGTCGCAACCGAACATGAACTGACCGTTTTTAAAATACTGATAAAAAACCTAAACGCAGGTAATACTTTGGAAGAAATCGGACAACCTCAAGATTTGTTTAACGAATTAAAAGTAAAAGAATGACAAGATTAAGCGTAAACATCAATAAAATAGCCACTCTCAGAAATGCAAGAGGAGGAAACATTCCCAATGTAATCGAATTTGCAAAAAAAATAGAGCGATACGGAGCACAGGGAATAACCGTACATCCACGACCGGACGAACGCCACATTACCTATCAAGATGTATTGGATTTAAAAAAAGTGTTGACCACCGAATTTAATATCGAAGGCAATCCTAAGGAGCAAAAATTTGTAGATTTGGTATTAAAGGTAAAACCGGAACAAGTAACTTTAGTCCCCGATGAGCAAGGGCAACTTACTTCCAATCATGGTTGGGATACCATTGCGAATAGAAGTTTTTTGAAAGAAATCCTACAAGAGTTTACACAAGCAGGCATACGCACTTCTGTTTTTGTAGATGCCTTGCCGGAGATGATAATCGGAGCAAAAGAATGCGGAAGCGATAGAGTAGAGCTATACACCGAATCTTACGCAAAGAATTACCCGCAAAACAGAGAAAAAGCCATAGCACCTTTTGTAAAAGCAAGTATTACGGCAGAGAAGGCACAAATTGACGTAAACGCAGGACACGATTTAAGCCTTGAAAACTTAAACTATTTTGCTCAAAACATCAAAAACTTAAAGGAAGTTTCCATAGGACATGCCTTAATTTCCGATGCTTTACTTTATGGTATGGACAACACCGTAAAATTATATTTGAGAGAGTTGATGCAATAAAGTTCTAATTTTCATACTTTTGTATCACTTATGAAGAATATAATTTTACTAAT
This sequence comes from Flavobacteriales bacterium, assembly GCA_027047735.1. Taxonomy (GTDB): domain Bacteria; phylum Bacteroidota; class Bacteroidia; order Flavobacteriales_D; family Parvicellaceae; genus S010-51. Next base: position 4,621 of record JALTUD010000487.1, read on the forward strand.
ATTGAGCTTCTTTTTGACACTTCAAATTTTAGGAAATAATGAAGGAATAAAAGACAGTTTATTACACCTACGTTCAAGCACAACTAGGGAGGATACAAGTTATGTAAACTTGCTTTATCGTTTAGTCGAGGTTTACCTGCAAGAGGAGAACCTCGACTCTGTTTTGTTAGAAACAAATGAAGCAATTGATATTTCCCGTACCTTAAACTATGATG
>JALTUD010000488.1 GCA_027047735.1 Flavobacteriales bacterium
TAATAATGCCTATTCTTGAGTAGTAAAACAAACTTTGAATATTACTACTTTGAAAAAAGTTATTTTTTTCATAAATATTTGTGTCAAGGAATATGTTTTTTGTTAGATATTTCATTTTTTAAATTGCTATCAAATTGTTTTTAATCAAACACAACCTTAACTACTCTTCCTTTTTAACGATTTCCCAATGGCCGCCTTTGTCGGGGCCTTTGCGTTGAATATATCCACTCTTTTTAAGCTTATTGATGTCTTTTTCAATTGTGCTCAATGACACGCCAAATCCTTCTGCCAACTTTTGTTTTGTAACGTATGGGTTGTTTATAAATGCCAACAGGACAAGTAATCCCCTTTCGCCGTAATTACCCCGTAAAACATCCGGATTTACCCCGTAACCTCCCAATAGTTTTTCTGCTGCTTCTTTAGAAATATTCCGAAGTAGTTCCGGAAATTTCACCGCAGCTTTCTCCATAGTTCTCACCAAAGTATTTTCAATTGTCAAATTACTATCCTCCTTCCTATTTTTCATCTTGCTTAACAATTTGCCAGTAACCTTCCTTTCGGGAGCCTATCCGGTCAACTATTCCATATTCTTTCAGATAGCTGATATAGGACTCAATAGTACGGTCTGATACGCTCAATATTTCTGCGGCCTTTTCGGCATTTATTTTATTGTCTGCTGCTATTAACATCAAAAGCAACAACTTTCTTTCGTCACTGGTTATTTTTTCACCTGGGTTTTTCTGATACTTTTCCCGTTTCTCCTGGTAGTTTTCCGAAAGTATTCCGAAGGTATTCCGAAGGTGTTCCGAAGATATTCCGAAATTATTTTCCAGGTAAGGTATTAACTTTTCTATGTTGTCGAATAATGTATTGATTATCTTTTCTTTTGCAGTCCTGTTTCCCGATAGGTCATTCCGAATTTTTTCCAAAACTTCGCTAAAACCATCCATCTTTTTAACGGAGTCTTGTCCGTTTGTTTTGTCAGTGTGTCCAAGGAAGAAATCAACAATGGTCGAATCAAAACTCAGCTTGTAAACAGGTTTAGTATGGTTGTATTCCATCCATTTGGTTTCAATCTTGTCAAAGCCAAATCCGGCGTTTTCGGCCAGTTTTACCATACGAAAAAGTTTGGCGATTATGGGGTTCCGCGGCAGGGATATGTCTTCCCATTCGAGATCGACCAGTTTTGCTATCAGTTCTGCTTTGTTCATCGTCAAATTGTAATCCTTCTGTTGTTTCTGATTTGTTCTAATAATTTTTTCCGGTAGGC
>JALTUD010000489.1 GCA_027047735.1 Flavobacteriales bacterium
TAAATTTTTCTATCGGGAAATAATCTGTTCCATTTGTCCAGATAATTTTTGCCCGGTCAGAATAATGTACATCGGTTCCAATTTTCAAAGGTACTTTCTTCCCTTCATTTTTGAAATTCTTATCCAATAACCCGATATACTCAATATCCGTAGAGGCGATGTCTTTGCCGTCCCCGTTTACAATTGTAATCTTAATGTTTCGGAGCCATATCTCTAGAATTTCAGCGGGGTTCTTTACATTTACCGATGACCCAATATCTTTGAATAAATAAATATCAGACCATAATTCAAAATCAAAACCACCTTCTAAAATCTTTTTGTTATTTGATACGTCATCGTTCTGTATTGGAAAAACCAAAGAAGATTTTACCCATGAATCAGAAATACTAGAAGGCATATTTGAAACCATTATTCTACCCACACCGTAATCTGTTCCCGTCCAACCATGAATTACGTCAAAAAATTTATTTCCCACTTTTACTTTGGTAGTTATTTCAATACCCTGATAATCTACACTTGTTTGATTGTCATCATACGGGTTTGCCTTTGTTTTCGTTAATAATTCAAACTCAATCTTAATAGCAAGTGATTTACTGATAGCGTCAAGAAGTACAACCCCATTCTCCACTAAAGAAACCTGCGGCGTTACTTTTAATGACATTATCTTTTGATTTGTTGCCGGCGGTGTCCAGTTAAGATATACAATCGGATCGGAATTAAAATAACTTTCCTCAAAAACGGCGGGAGCTATCTCCTGCCAAATAGTATTCACCCCAAGTGTCTTATAATAATATCCATCTTTACTTGTCCACGTTGCCGGGACGGTTGTAAACTCCGACTCTTTGGAAATAGATAACGGCTCTATCAAATTGGCCGGATAAGGTGAATAGCTAACCACCTGTTTGTTAACGCCTCCTGATAATTCAACACTTTGCCCTGTACCGGCATAACCGATGTCGCTTACTTTTTTTGTTAACGGATAAATATATTCATTGGAATAAACTTCACTCGCAAAGTCAAATAATTGATAAGTAATGCTGTCGCCACCAGCTAAAGTATGAATATCTGTAATAAAAATATCCCCATTTTCCACATGAATAAACGCCCCAAATGGAAGTAAAATATCTTCCAATACCGCCCGCATGGTCATCGGTGTGCCGTCCTCGTCATAGAAATTAGCACAATCGACATACATTTCATGCAGGATTGTTTTGTCGCTACCTCCTGAGAAGTCGGCAAATGTCGTGGAAAGGGCCACCAACATATT
>JALTUD010000490.1 GCA_027047735.1 Flavobacteriales bacterium
AGCGTGGACTGGTCAATCCCGTTATTTGCCCCAAACGTTTAAAATCAGCAGTGTCCACCACTTCAATCTTATTGGAATTATTTACTACTAAAAACAATTTACCGTCAAATAAAGTTGAAGACTGCATTACATCTCCCAAAGGAAGATTATTTTGTGTTTGAAAAACATTGTTCGTTACCACATCCGTTTTCGTGTTATACACCGAAACAGAAGCGTTTCCCCAACCATAATTTCCTTCACAACCTATAATTACTTTACCTCCTTTTTCTTTGTAGTAAGGACTACCATCCACACGTTGAGGCCCGACTTCTTTCTTTTTGCAACCTGCAAAAAGAAACAACAACCCAATCGTTACTACTAAATATTTCATCTCTTTTTACTTTGTAATTTTATATTTACACCAAAAATTAAATAACGTCCGGGCATAGGTCTATTCGCCATTACTTGATACTCTTCGTTGTACAAATTTTGAATTTTAAGGAACAAATCTACTGCATTATATTCATCTGCAACCGTATAATACAATTTTAAATTCGCAGGAGCAAAATAAGGCATATACGTGCGATTATCCGCATCAATAAACACAGAAGAATTGTAAATCTGACTATACGATAATGTAAAGCCCTTAATTTTAATTTTCGCAAAAAATAAAGCTCTGTTTTTGGGTACATAAATCAAACGTTTACCGGCAGAAACATCATTTTCCAAATAAGTTTGTTTGTTGGTCGCCAACACCAAATTATAGTTTCCGCCGATATTTAATTCCACTCCTTTTATTTTTTTCTTATACTCCAACGAAAACTCAAGTCCTTTAGATTCTACTTTTTTTACATTTCGCGGTTGCCAAATTCCATTGTTTTGCGGAAGCCATTGAATCCAATTATCAATTAGAGAATAATAGGCTGTTATTCCTGTTTTTATTCCTTTATGCAAAAACGAGTACCCTAACTCGGTTAACACTCCTTTTTCCGACTTTAAGTTCGGATTACCTCCGGGATTCCAATACAAATCATTTAAAGTCGGAGCTCTAAAGTTTTGCCCTGCAGAAAAACGAATCGCGTGTTTTTTCTTACTGTATTTAGATGAGAAAGCAAAAGTTACAGGTGTCTTGATTGATGAAATAACTTCCTTTCGTGCAGAAAGAGTATAAGAAACTCCATTTTTCAGCAACTGATAAAACTCAGGATAAAAACTTGTCCTGTATTGTGTTTTATTTTCAGCAAATCCGGAAGAATTAGCAACTACTTTTTCGCCTTGAACGGAAA
>JALTUD010000491.1 GCA_027047735.1 Flavobacteriales bacterium
CCGTTTTATTGTGCTCAAATGTTCCGTGTTAGGGATACGATCCCTAACTCGAGACAGGTGAGTGCAAAGAAAACGGAGTTTAGTTTTCTTAGACGATGAATAAAAATTTTGCATAGCCCCAGCTATGGAAAATTTTTATGAAGATGGATAAGAAATCAAAAAACGCTTTATACCGTCTAATTTACTCGTGTTAGAGATTCCAATTAACGTTAAAATACAACATTGATAATCAAATAATTACAAAATAGCCGTAATTTTTACGTTAGCTCAAAAACTCAACTGTTTTTTCACAGTCGCTTAATAATCCCTAACGTGCAATGAAATAAGCACAAGAAAATAGATTTTTCAAGGTCAAATTATTAAGGATTTGTTTTTGGAATAAAACTTGTTTACAGCACTGTAAATAACCTCACAAAAAGAAAGACAAACTTCCATAACTGTAATATTAAAATAATTATTAATTTTGGAAATTACGAACCTGTCAAGGAGGGGTAAAAACAAAAAACTATGAAAAATATAATAACATTATCCATTTTAGGTTGCCTAACCATAACAACACAAGCACAAGAAGATGATGACAACAATTTGATTGATAATCCGAGTTTTGAAATCATCGATGGAAAAATCAGTAAATTGAGTAAGCTAAAGAAAATAGAAATGGCAAAAGATTGGACTTCTCCAACTGCTATGAAAGCCGATTTATTTTCTAAAAAAGCCAAAGAAGTAGCCACAGCACCCGATAATGTTTATGGGCGTGAATTTCCAATGGATGGCGATAATTACGCGGGAATTGTAGCTTATAGTTACAATAATAAAGAACCGAGAACCTACATTCAAACAGAATTTATAGGTCCACTCAAAAAAGATGTTGAATATTGTATCAAATATTATGTAAGTCTTTCGGATTTATCAAAATATGGTGTTAACAATTTAGGGATGTATGTATCTAAAACCCCAATAGAAATAGAGTCTAAAGAAGACATTATTTTTGAAAAAGAAAAAGAAATAGCACACGTTGTTACGCCTTCTGATAATTCAGTAAAAATGGCTCGTTATAATTGGGAGCCGGTATGCGGAATATATAAAGCAACTGGTAAAGAAAGATATTTGATTATAGGTAACTTTAAAAACAACAAAGATACAAAGTACGAAAAACTAAAAAAGAAACCGGATATCAAAGGAACTCAAATGCCTAAAGCCTATTATTATGTGGACAATGTTGAGGTATTTGTTTTAGAAAATCCTGAAGACTGTGATTGTAGTAATAAAAAAGAAGAAAGTACAGGTGAATCGGTAATCTATCATAAACAATTTACCAGTGAAGACGGGTTTACTATAGAGCAACAAGTTAAATTCTCAACCATTTACTTCGATAATTTAAAGACAGACATCGATCCAATTATGGAAACAGATTTGGAAAATTTAGTAAAGTTACTAAAAGAAAATCCTGAAATCAAAATTGAAGTAAATGCTCACGCTGATAAAGACGAAGTAGTTGCCGCAGCCAAACAACCGGATAACGAAAAATGGCAAAAAATCGACGAGAAAAGAGCGGAGGTAATTAAAGAGTATTTAGTAAAAAACGGAATAGATGAAAGTCGTCTAATCGTTAAATCACATAGCTCATTACGTTCAGCATCTGATGGTACAACAGCTTTGGATAAAGCAAAAAACAGACGAGTAGAGTTTAAAATAGTAGAATGATAAACAGTAAGTAAATTTAAAAAAGCCAAATACCGAACTTTACGGATTTGGCTTTTTTTATTGAATTTATTTTTGTCAATAAAAAAATAAAATTATGTTAACAATAGATACATCAATTGTCAAGAACCCTAAATTACATCATTATTTGCTTGGAGCTGTTGGTCCACGACCAATTTGTTTTGCCAGTACGGTTGATGAAAAAGGGAACAGAAATTTAGCTCCATTTAGTTTTTTTAATGTCTTTAGTTCCAATCCGCCCATAGCTGTTTTTTCACCGGCAAGAAGCGGAAGAACCGGCGAAGCAAAAGATACATTGAATAATGTAAAAGCTGTTCCGGAAGTAGTCATTAATATTGTAAATTACGATATTGTACAACAAATGTCCTTAGCAAGTTCACCATTTGGTGCTGATGTTGATGAATTTACAAAGTCCGGATTAACACCGGTTGAATCGGAAGTGGTCAAACCGGCAAGAGTTAAAGAGTCGCCTGTTCAGATGGAGTGTAAAGTCATAGAAGTAAAAGAACTGGGAACAGAAGGAGGAGCAGGTAATTTGGTGATTTGCGAAATTCTAAAAATTTACATTGATGAAAATATTCTAGATGAAAATCAAATGATAGACCAAAAAAAGATAGACTTGGTAGCACGAATGGGAGGAAATTGGTATTGTAGAGCAGATGAAAACTCTATGTTTGAAATAGAAAAACCAATAACCACTATCGGGATAGGTTTTGATAACATACCTATAGAAATTAAAGAAAGTACTATTCTTACCGGAAATGATTTAGGAATGTTGGGAGGAATAGAAAAATTACCTAATGAAACCGAAGTGAATGAATATAAGTTAATCGAGCTAAGTGATTTGTTTATGCAATATGAAGAAGATGCTAAAGAGCTAGAGAGAGTTTTGCACAATAGAGCAAAAGAGCTGTTAAGTGAAAATAAATTGGAAGAAGCTTGGAAAACATTGCTTTCGTTTAATAATTGACTCATCTTTGTTTGATGGTTTATAAATTAATTATCAACAAATTCTGTATATAAGAAAAAACGTCTTATCTTTGGTGTTCAATTTTTTTAACAGAATAAATAGTATAAAATGGCAGAATTAAAACTTAATGGAGTTGTAAAGTTATTAATGGATACTCAAACTTTTGATAGTGGGTTTACAAAGAGAGAGTTTGTAGTAACAACACAAGAACAATATCCTCAAGATGTGAAATTTGAATGTACACAACAACGCGTTAGTCTAATAGACGGATTGAATGTTGGGGACAATGTAGATGTACACTTTAATATCAGAGGAAACGAGTATAACGGAAGATATTTTGTTAATCTTCAAGCTTGGAAAATCGATAAAGCAAGTGTTGGAACTCCTTCAGCACCACAACCGGTTGCTCCGGATACAAATTTAGATACTGCTGATGATGCAGAAGATTTACCTTTCTAACAGCGTTAATAAGAATTAAATTAAAAAAGCCACTATTAGTGGCTTTTTTGTTTTATAAGCTGATAAAGTTTTTGGTTGTATGAGAACAACAAATTCAACTTTCTTGCACTCATTCCGCTTGCGTTAGGGATAGAACGGCGTGTTTGAACTCCTTTTGTGTTGTTGCACTTATGCAACACAAAAGAGTGAGTAGTGATAGCCCGACCCTAAACAACAAACAGAGCGTTCCCTGAAAGGGTATGCTCTGTTTGTTGTTTAGGGGAACGCCCAAAATATTATAAAACAAAAACACGCATAAAAAAGAAGAGAAGTCAAATCATAATTGATGCTTTTTTCTTAATTTCGCCAACAGATAAAAAAGTATAAGATATGAATTACGATGTTATAGTATTAGGAAGTGGTCCGGGTGGATATGTTGCAGCTATTAGAGCTTCTCAGCTTGGATTAAAAACAGCAGTTATAGAAAAAGAATCGCTTGGAGGTATTTGTTTGAATTGGGGGTGTATCCCAACAAAAGCTCTTTTGAAAAGTGCCAATGTTTTTGACTATATAAATCACGCGGCAGATTACGGTATTTCAGTTTCTGATTCAAAAGCCGATTTTAGCGGGATAGTGAAAAGAAGTAGAGGAGTTGCCGAAAAAATGAGTGGAGGCGTAAAATTCCTAATGAAGAAAAATAAGATTGACGTCATTATGGGAACGGGAACAGTGAAACCGGGAAAGAAAATTGACGTTGTTGATGCTGACGGAAAAACAACCGAATATTCGGCTTCTAACATTATCATTGCCACAGGAGCTCGTTCGAGACAATTACCGAATTTACCACAAGACGGAAAAAAAATTATAGGATATAGAGAAGCATTGACTTTACCATCGTTGCCCAAGAAAATGGTAGTCGTTGGTTCCGGAGCAATCGGAGTGGAGTTTGCTTACTTTTATAACTCAATGGGAACTGATGTTACTATTGTGGAGTATATGCCGAATATTGTGCCGGTGGAAGATGTAGATGTATCCAAAGCACTTGAAAAATCGTTCAAAAAACAAGGGATAAAAGTAATGACCGGTTCTTCTGTAGAAGAAGTAGATACAGCGGGTAATGGCTGTAAAGTAAAAGTAAAAACCAAAAAAGGAGAAGAAATCATCGATTGTGATATTGTCCTTTCCGCCGTTGGAATAGAAGCAAATATTCAAAATATCGGCTTAGAAAACGTTGGTATAGCAACCGATAAAGGAAAAATTTTGGTAAACGATTATTACGAAACCAATATACCGGGATACTACGCAATAGGAGACGTAATTCCGGGGCCTGCATTGGCTCACGTAGCTTCGGCTGAAGGTATAACTTGCGTTGAAAAAATAGCAGGATTGAATCCGGAAACAATTGATTATGATAATATTCCGGGTTGTACCTACGCAACACCGGAGATTTCTTCGGTGGGAATGACTGAAGCACAAGCAAAAGAAGCAGGTTATGAGTTGAAAATCGGTAAATTCCCGTTCTCAGCATCAGGTAAAGCCAGTGCGGCAGGGCATAACGAAGGATTTGTGAAATTAATTTTCGATGCAAAATACGGCGAGTTATTAGGAGGTCATATGATAGGAGCTAATGTTACGGAAATGGTTGCGGAGCTAGTGGCTGTCAGAAAACTGGAAA
>JALTUD010000492.1 GCA_027047735.1 Flavobacteriales bacterium
TAGCCGAGCTATGGAAATATTTTATGAAGCAGGATAAAGGAAATAAAAACACTTTATGTTCTTCTATTCAGCATGTGTTAGGGATACAATCCCTAACGCGGGTTGAATGAAGTACAAGAAAGTGAATTTTTAATTTCTTAGACGATGAATATTTTCTTTACATAAATTCCTCACACGTAAAATAACAATGACCTAAAACATATTTCCACAATTACCGATACTTTAGTTTTGCTGAAATTTTTAATACAATGAAACAAAAACACGGTAATAGGTTAATAATGGGAATATTACTAACGTTTTCCTTAATATACAGCTACGCCTTATATTCCGGAGAGACAGCACAAAGTAAAAAACACCCACTATCCGAAATAGCTATAAAAGGACAGGAACTTTGGCAGAAAAACAATTGTATTTCATGTCATCAGATTTACGGACTGGGTGGATACCTTGGACCCGACTTAACAAATATCGCTTCCAACCCTAAAAAAGGAATACAATATGCTAAAGCGTTTTTCAATAGCGGAATCAAAGCAATGCCTAAATTTAATTTTAGTGAAGAAGAAAAAAATCAATTGGCAACCTTCTTAAAAGAAATTGACGAAACCGGTTACTATCCCAACAAAAAAGCTGAAATAAAATCTAACGGATGGGTTTCTATTCAATACAAATAACACAATGAGACAAAATAATAATTTTCCTATAATCTTTATCATCTTAGGTTTGCTTGCACTACTTTTCGGAGTTTTAATGGGCGTACTATCTTCAATAGTTTATCTTAACCCAACATTTTTAAAAAACATCCTGCCTTTTAATCAACTTCGCCCACTTCATACTACTTCTGTCGTTTCGTGGTTGATTTTAACCGCAACAGGTGGCATCTATTATTACATTACCCAAAAAGAAAAACTTCATCTTTTTAAACCTTTATTGGGGAATATTCACCTTTTAATATTTCTACTTTCGGGGATTGGTATATACACCTCTCTCCTATCCGGTAATATGGGAGGTCGAGAGTACTTTGAGTTTTTCCCCTTTTTAATCTTTCCTATCGTTTTAGGTTGGATTCTCTTTGCCTTTAATTACTTTAAGACCTTATTAAAACAAGTAAAAAAATGGCCGGTGTACTATTGGATGTGGGGCACCGGTTTAATCTTTATGATTTATCATCTTTTAGAAGCTCATTTTTGGTTACTCCCGTCTATAAGGGAACAATTTGTAAAAGACATCAGTATCCAATGGAAATCCTACGGTTCTTTTGTAGG
>JALTUD010000493.1:0-1788 GCA_027047735.1 Flavobacteriales bacterium
ATATTTTATTTCCATAGCCGGGGCTATGCAAAGAAAATATTCATCGTCTGAGAACGGCAAATTCCACTTTCTAGCACTTATTTCATTCCGCGTTAGGGATAGGAACGGCATCCTTTTGGGTTGTTGCATATATGCAACCCAAAAGATATAGTGGATAGCCCGACCATTACAGCGTTGAAAAGCAATGTAGTACAACGGAATTGCTTTTTTATGCTGTAATGGGAACGCCCAAATTATTTATGGGAGAGAAAGGTCATTGATTATAATGGTAATTTTTGTTATCTTGTGGTTTTATAAATTCTTATTGATATGATAAAACAGGTGTTTAAGGCTTATTTTTCTGAGCCGGCTATTTGGTTGTATATTGCTATTGCCGTTGGGTTGGGGTATGTGGTTGTGGGGAATGGTTATTTGAAGGAATATTGGTATTTGGTTTTGATTTTGATTGTGGTGGCTCCTTTTTATGAGTGGGTGGCTCATAAGTATTTGTTGCATGATCTTATTGGGAATGTTTTTGAAATGGAGGCTATTGAGGGTGTTTCGGTTGGGGATAAAATAAGGGTTAGAGTTCTTGATAAACTACAGGAGGTTGAGGTGCTTTCGGTTTCGGGTGATAAGATGACGGTTGGTTATGGAAAGGGAAAAAATCATAAATGGTTAAGGAATTTTATGGATAGATTGCATTTTGGTCATCATGAGAATCCGAATAATATTAAGTTGATTTTTGCTCCGGTGAGTGCTTCTTTGTTGCTTTTTTTGAAGTTTTTTATTCTTTCGTATGTGTTGTCTTTGTTTAATATGGAGGTGGCTTTAACGTTTACGTTTTTGGTTGTTTTGTATTATTTGCATTATGAGTGGATGCATTTGGCTCATCATATTCCGGGGTATAAACATATTTTTCCTTGGTCGGAGAAATTGAAACAGGCTCATTTGTTTCATCATTACAGGAATGAGAATTACTGGTGGGGAATAACTAATAGTTTAGGGGATATTGTTTTGGGTACTTATCCTGATTATAAGGAGGTGGAAAAGAGTCCGACGGTTATGAATATTAATCATAAGCCTAATGTAAATAAGAAGAAGAAAAAGTAAATTTTTATCCTTTGAAAATTGTATCTTTGTGGCATTATGAAAAAATTTATAAAAGGATTGCCTAAGGCTGAATTACATTTACATATTGAAGGTTCTTTGGAGCCGGAGTTGCTTTTTGCTATTGCTCATCGAAATGATATTAAATTGAAATATGATAGTGTTGAAGATTTGAAGAAAGCGTACAATTTTGATTGTTTGCAAGATTTTTTAGATATTTATTATCAGGGAGCGGGGGTTTTGCTTAAAGAGCAGGATTTTTATGATTTAACATGGGCTTATTTGGAAAAGTGCAACGCTCAGAACGTTAGGCATACTGAGATAATGTTTGATCCGCAAACACATACAGAAAGAGGTGTTTCTTTTGATACTGTAATTAATGGTATTTACAGAGCTACACAAGATGCTTTTGAAAAATGGGGAATTACTTCTTTCTTGATTATGAGTTATCTTCGTCATCTTTCGGAAGAGGATGCTTTTAAGACGTTGGAAGAGTCGTTACCCCATAAAGATAAAATTAAAGCGGTGGGATTGGACTCTTCTGAAAAAGGCAACCCGCCGAGTAAGTTTAAGAAGGTTTTTGAAGCTTCGGCTAAGGTCGGTTATATACCTGTTGCTCATGCCGGTGAAGAGGGGGATGCCGACTATATTTGGGAAGCAATTGATTTGTTGGGGATTAAAAGAATCGACCACGGAAAT
>JALTUD010000493.1:1798-4800 GCA_027047735.1 Flavobacteriales bacterium
GGATGAGAAATTGATTGAGGAAATTAAACGTAGAGATTTGGCTCTTACGGTTTGTCCTTTGTCTAATTTAGCTCTGAAAGTTGTTACGGATTTAAAACAACATCCCTTGAAAAAAATGCTTGACCTTGGATTAAAACCTACGGTTAACTCTGATGATCCGGCGTATTTTGGAGGTCAGGTGAATCAAAATTTTATTGAAATTCAGGAGGCTTTGGATTTGAGTAAAGAGGATTTATTTGTTTTAGCTAAGAATAGTTTTTCTTATTCTTTGTTGGATGAAGGTACAAAGAAAAAGTACATAGCTGAGTTGGAGGATTATTTTGAAGTGAATAAATAAATGCTAAAGCGAACGTTTGATATTTTATCTTCTTTGACTGTTTTGGTTTTGGGTTCTCCTGTTTTTGTTGCTATTGCTTTGATTATTGCTGTTGATAGTAAAGGAGGTGTGTTTTTTAAGCAAATACGGGTAGGAAAAGACGGAAAAAATTTCGGTTTGTATAAGTTTCGCACGATGTACACCGATGCAGAATCCAAAGGACAGATAACAGTAGGAGGACGTGACCCCCGAATTACTAAAGTAGGTTATTGGTTGCGTAAATTTAAGATTGATGAGTTTCCTCAGTTAATTAACGTTTTGTCGGGGGATATGAGTATTGTAGGTCCTCGACCCGAAGTTCCGAAATATGTTGCTCTTTATACTACGGAACAAAGAAAAGTTCTTTCGGTTAAACCGGGCTTGACGGATTTTGCTTCATTGGAATATATTAATGAAAATGAAATTCTAGGTCAATCGGATAACCCTGAAGAAACTTACATTAAGGAAATTATGCCGGCTAAGCTAAATTTGAATTTGAAATATATTGAACAACAAAGTTTTTTGTTGGATTTGAAATTGATTGGGAAGACTGTTGGTAAATTGTTTAGAGGGTAATAATTTTATCTAATATTACTTCACCCTTTCCATAATATTCGTAGCAAAATCCAGTAAGTATTGAAATTTATCTTTAGGAAGATTTATTTTTTTGAGAGATTCTATGGCTTTGTCATAATAGCTCCACATCATTTCTTCTGCTTGTTTTTTGACGTTTAAGTCGGTAAACAGAGTTGTAACGGCTTTTACTTTTTGTTGTGGGTTATTGTTGTCATTTAGCCAACTTTGTAGTTCTTTAGCTTGTTCTGTATTGGCGTTTTCAAGAGCTTTTAGAAGTAAATAGGTTTTTTTATTGGCTAAAATATCTCCTCCAACTTGTTTTCCGAATAAAGAAGCATCTCCGTAAACGTCAAGAATATCATCTTGTATTTGGAAAGCAATACCTAAGTATAAACCAAAGTCATATAGGTTGTTGGCGTCTTCTTTATTGGCATCGGCAAGAATGGCACCCAGTTTAAGCGAACAACCGATTAGAACCGATGTTTTTAGCTTTATCATTTCGATATACTCGGGAATAGAAACATCTTCTCTTGTTTCAAATTCCATATCGAGGTGTTGTCCTTCGCAAACTTCTATCGCGGTAACATTAAACAAATCCAATACATCACGTAAATATTTGGTTTTACAAGAAGTAACCATAACAAAGGCTTGAACAAACATAACATCTCCGGATAGAATTGCGGTGTTGATGTTCCATTTTTCGTGAACGGTAGGCATTCCTCGTCTTAAAGGGGCTTCATCCATTATATCGTCGTGCAACAAGGTGAAATTATGGAACATTTCTATTCCGATTGCCGATTTAAAAGAATCTTCTACTATACCTCCAAATAAATCCGTAGCAATTAGTGTTAAAACAGGGCGTATTCTCTTTCCTCCCAGTGATAAAATATAACTCACAGGATCGTACAGAGATAAATCTGTAGGATGCGTATTAAGTTTCTCTATCTGAGCTTCAACCAAATCTTGATATTCCGTTATATCTTTCATTTTTTTATATGTTACCCTCTTCTTCTTGGAGAATGCTTAATAAATAATTACCATAGCCACTTTTCACAAGAGGTTCTGCTAGTTTTTTTAATTGTTCTTTATTGATAAATCCTCTTGAGTAGGCAACTGCTTCTATACAGCCCACACCCAAACCTTGTCGGTCTTCTATGGTTTGAACATATTGACCGGCTTGCATCAATGATGTAAAGGTTCCTGTATCTAACCAAGCTGTTCCGCGTTCCAATATTTCTACTTTTAGTTTTCCTGCTTCTAAATAGGCTTTATTTACATCTGTTATTTCATATTCGCCACGTGCAGAAGGTTTTAATTTTTCTGCAATTTCGATTACATTATTGTCATAAAAATATAAACCGGGAACAGCATAAGATGATTTTGGCTTTTTAGGTTTTTCTTCAATGGAAAGGACATTATTATCCTTGTCAAATTCAACTACTCCGTATCTTTCGGGATCAGAAACGTGATAAGCGAAAACCAAGCCTCCTTCCGGATTGAGTGAATTTCGTAACAATTTACCCATTCCTGTACCAAAGAAAATGTTATCGCCTAAAATCAAAGCTACTTTATCTTTACCAATAAACTCTTTACCGATAACGAATGCTTGAGCAAGTCCGTTTGGTTTTTCTTGAACGGCATATTGGAAATTGCACCCCAACTGACTACCATCGCCTAATAATTTTTTAAATGCCTCTTGGTCGTGAGGTGTAGTGATGATTAAAATATCTTTTATTCCTGCAACCATAAGTGTAGAAAGCGGATAGTAAATCATCGGCTTGTTGTAAACAGGCATTAATTGTTTACTTACAGCCAAAGTCAAAGGGTGTAATCTTGTGCCTGATCCTCCTGCTAAAATAATTCCTTTCATAATTCCTTAGGGGTATTAATTTTTGTTTCTTTCTTATCAACTACTAATTGATTCAAATCTATATCTTCTTCTTCATCTATTACTTCCAACAAAGGGTCTTTAAAGGCTTTGTTAGTAATAAGTTTTTCTAAGGATAGTAACAAAGAAGGAAGAAGAACTAAATTAGATAACATTGCCACAAATAATGTAATAGACACCAAA
>JALTUD010000494.1 GCA_027047735.1 Flavobacteriales bacterium
AAGTATATAGATATAATCTACTAAATTAATTTCCTATGACTAATCTATATATTTAACTTGGTATGCAACACAAAAGAGTGAGTAGTGATAGCCCGACCCTCATTGGCAAAACAAACGTTCCGCCTTAGCGGCATGTTTGTTTTGCCAATGAGGGGAACGCCCAAAGGCTACAACTTTATAAATTTACCACTTAGGGTTTTATCGTTGTTTTTGCTGTGAAATTGGTAATAATAATTGCCTTGTGCTAACTTTGAGAGGTCTAAATACAAGTAATCTTGAATACCTTGGGTGGTTTGAATAAGTTGTCCGCGGTCGTTGTAAATACTAATAGTGTAAGGATAATTTACGGGTTGGTTATAATAGAAATACGCTGAATTAAAGGCCGGATTGGGGTAAATGCCGTGTCCGCCTACATTACTTTCGGCAATGGGGGGCGGTGGTGTATGACGCAATAAAAAGAGCCCGTTTTTGCGGTCGGAAATCAGTAGTCTTCCGCTGGGTAAAAGTGCATAAATCCCCCACGCTCCACGATAGTCGCTGTTATCGGGGCTGTCGTAGGTGTCGTAATAGGCTACTCGTTTGGGTTTAGAAGGGTCTTTTAGGTCATATATTTGTAATCCGTCTGCATAATAAGAAAAATAGGCGTATCGTCCTTTTACCATTACATTGTGAGGAATGGTATTGACAAATGTCGGTGGTTTTTCTGCCGCCAGTACTTTGATGTCGCTTAAATCCGAAACATCGCACACTTTGAATCGGTTACCGGGGTTTTCGTCGCAAAAAACAAGTATTTTACTGTCGTCGGAAAGCCAGCCCGAATGGGTGTAACCTTGATCGGGATAAAAGGGTAAATTTCCCAAAGGCATAGGTGTTGCAGGTGTGCTAAAATCTAATACTACGACTCCATCTCCGGGAACGAACAAATAAGCCGTATCTCTACGCACAAAAATATCGTGTACATAATTCACTAAATCGTAATTGGTAACCAAAGCGGGGTGTATAGGGTCGGCTAATGAAAGTACGCGCAAGGCGTTCATTCCGAAATTATCGGTGTTACCACAAGAATAAAGCAACGCTGAAGTGGTGTCGATAAATATATTATGGCTTCGCAAAATAAACTCATTACTTTCATAGACAACCGGTATAGAATCGGGCAAATATTGTATATCATAAATTCGTAGAGCACTGCTCCCCTCGTCCGAAACTTCATATAAATAATGCAAATACGTATGATAATCACGGTGGATAACATCATCGAAA
>JALTUD010000495.1 GCA_027047735.1 Flavobacteriales bacterium
GCCCCAGCTATGGAAAATAATTTTGAAGAAGGATAAGGAAAATAAAAACGCTTTATGCTTTCTATTTTATTCATGTTAGGGATACAATCCCTAACGCGGGTGAAATTGGCGAATAGAAAGTGAATTTTAGTTTCTTTAAATGATGAATAAAAATTTCAAAAAAAAAGAGAAATATCAAAAGCACTCAATACTTCTCGCGTTTCAGTTTTCCTGTTGGTGTTTCTTTCATTTTATTTACCGTTATTATTTCTTTAGGTGAATGATATTTAGGTAAAAAAGAAAAATCATAATCTTCCAACAGCAGAGGAATTTGAGATTCTACCACAACAACAATTTTTTCTCCAAGCAATTTATCTTTTTTTGAAGTAACATAAAAACGAGTGTGCGAGAAAACACCTTTCAATAAACTTTCTACATCTTCCGCTATGATTTTTATTCCTCCCGTGTTAATTACATTATCTTTTCTTCCCTTCCACAAAAATTCGGTTTTACTTTCCAACTCAACAATATCGTTCGTTTTTAAAGATGCTTCCTTTAAATGGGGGGCTTTTATAATCAAACAATCGTCTTTATCTACAGAAAAACGCACACCGGAAAGTCCGGTAAAAACTGTTGATTTATTTAACTCCCTTACTGCTATATGCGTTATGGTTTCAGTCATTCCAAACGTACTGTAAGCCCGCACCTCATACTGACTGAGGTTTCTTTCCAACTCCTGGCTGACCTCCGCTCCTCCTATAATTAAAGTATTTATCAAATTTAATTGCTTCGGGGTTTCTCCTAATACGGTTTCCACCTGCATCGGCGTCATCGCCGAAAAAGAAATACGAGTTGATATTTGCTTTAACGGATTTCGATTTGGACGAACCAACAATAAATTTAATCCGCCGACCACAGCCCTTACCACCATCATTTTTCCGGCTATCGAGCGTAAGGGTAAACATAACAAAGCTTTATCTCCTGCTTTTAATCCAAAAAAACGAAGCGTTAACTCTGCACTCTTAATCATTCGTTTTTTTTCCAGTACAATCGTTTTGGGCTTGCCCGTAGAGCCTGATGTTTTTACCTCAACGGTCGAGCTATCGGAAAACCAGTCTTTTAAGAAAACGACAACCTCCTTTTCAAAATCGGTTACAGCCTTGTAATCATCTATATCGTTAACTGTTTTTACAGGAAAATTATTTAAGTAAAACATCGTGCAAAATTACAGCAATTATTATTTATCTACCTTGTTCCATATAGGAAATAATTGACATAAACTCATCAATGACCCGCTGATTAGCCTTGTGTTGTTTTAACCAATTCAAATGTTCTTCTAACTTCTTTTTTGTGTTTGCCTTTTGTTGTTCATCAAGTCCTTGAATATTGTATTGTTTAGGACGCTCCAACAAATTCAAATAAATCTTGTTGACATCTTCAATATACCCATTCTCAACAAAAAACCGATGCAAACTTCCTATTTCAAAAACATTCAAATTACTAATCGTGGGTGCTATTTCCAATTGCACATGCGGACATTCGGTTTTTACTTTTAAAAAGTTAGACAATAATTTTTCCCACCTTAATCCTCTCCGTATTTCTTCCACTTGCACCCCAACAGCATCAACACTTACAGATACAGTTACATCCGGAAATCTTTTCCAATACTCAATTGCTTTTTTATCTCTCAGATGTAATTGAGAGAGATTGGTATTGTATCGCAACCTCGTGTTTTGCTTCCCTGATTCCAACAGTTGCTCCAATAATTGATAATGCTCTTCCATCAATAAAGGTTCACCTCCAGCAAAATAAACCTCCTCAACCGTTTCCGCATAATCCAAAACTTCAGCAATTAACTCTGTATTATTTTCAGTAGCTTTGATAATAGCCTTATCACCAAAATTGGTTTTATTTCTTACCGCTTCATCAAACCAAGCGGAACTTGCCCCATGCCAACAAGTCAAACATTTCAGATTGCAAACATTACTAAATCGAATATCTAAGTACCGAGGTTTTAACAAAAACTTTCGCTGAATGATTTTTGGTAACAAATATCCAAACTTATCTAATGTTTCTGTACGAATACTGGACTTCCCGGCTTTCTCTTTACTAAAACAAACGTGGCATCGTTTGTCCTTCTCTCCTCGCAATAATTTATCTCTAAACAGATTAACCTTTTCTCCTTCCCAAACCTCCTTAACGCTTTGATTTCTAACATTACCGTAGGTAACGGAGGTATTACAACAAGCCTTAACCTTTCCGGACGTATCGATATGCAGATGCACCCACGGCATCAAACATATCGAATCTTTTATTGTTCCAATACTTATGGTTTCTTTGTCGTCCACTTTCCGGCTGGTTTTGTAGTTGTATTAATTGTTTCTTTTGTTTGTTTCACTTCTTTTTTTATTTCTTTTACTTCTTCCTTTACATCCCTTGTCGTTTCTTTTGGTTCGATTTGTTTTTTAGAAGGCTTAGTTTTCGTGGAAGAATTATGCGGTTTGTTTGTGTGTTGAGTTTGATGTCTTGGAGTTGATGTTCTAGCCGGTGTTGGTTCATTCTTTTGTATGGTACGTTCTCTTTCATGTGTAGAATTATTCGAACCATTGTTATTATTTGTATTAATACTTTGTATCAAATAAACCAAGTAGGCTTTATTTATTCCTGTACCTACATTATTTTCAGCACGAACCTCTACTGTAATTCTTCTCTGTGTACCGGCTCCTTGCAAAGGAAATTCTACCGGAACAGAAAACTCTCCCGTTGATGAATTATACGTATAGTTAGAGGTCTTCACTCCGTTTACATAAACTTTTACCGTAGCTCCTTGAAAATAAAGCACCTTTCCTCGAAGCCCAAAAGACCTTTGAGTTGCCCGATAAGGATTTCTTGAAGAATTATTTGTTCCTATATTAGTAAACAACACCTCCGGTTTAGCTGAACTTCCTTTCCTTACTAAATCAAAAACCTCTGTATCTATCCCGTAATTGTTGACCGCTCTTATTCGAACTTGATGAGAACCCAAACTAAGAACAGTTGGAATGGTTAACAACTTAGTAGCCGTACTGTAAGTAAACGGTATATTTTGTCCGTCCATAGTAACTGTTATTCTGTTTTGATGCGAAACATTATACACTTTCCCTGTAACCATTACGTTCGATGCACTCGTTTCGTAAGGGAAATCAGCAGGAGAATCAATGATAATTTCCGGTGGAACAAGTTTTCCTATATTCCCTTCATACAGTACATCTAATACCAAATCAGCATGACCACACCTGTTATTCGCTTTAACAATCATTTTATTTGTTCCCTTTTGTAAAGGTACAGTTCCCCAAATCGTATGATTTGCCCTATCCAAATTAAAAGGAACGGTATAGCCGTTATTCGTTACCGACACTTGCGATTTTTGTGTAACTCCCCCAACATTAAATGTAAACGCCATATTTCCATTTCTTCCTGCATGCTTATGCGGAGAACTCAATGGGATAGAATAACTAACCGTAGGAGGCGTACATGGAGAAACTCTTTTTATTACAATTGATTTAGCGTCGCTCCCAAACGAATTACTCGCTCTCACCTCCACAGTGTTATCTCCTATAACCAACGGGATATTAAAAACCACAATATGACTTTGAGCATTAAATGAAATACCGGAAAAAGCAACTCCGTTAACTAACACCCTGATTTGATTTGGCAAACTAACATTGCTCACAATTGCCGTAACCGTCTGGTTTACATCCTCTGTGATAAACGGATTTGTATTCGGTACGGTAAATTTAACTTTTGGAGGCGGATTGCTTACAATGACTTTATTATAAACAATTCGAGTTGTTTTTGTATCTGTTCCGGCTGTATTTGTTCCTGTTATTGAAACTACATTCATTCCTGCGTTGAGCGGAACATTCAAAGATACTTTTTTAGTTAACGCATCAAATACGAAGGCATTGGTTGATACACCATTTATCAAAACTTGTATCTGCCCCTTTGTATTCACGTTCATTACCTTTGCATTGACTATTTGAATTGGTTGCGTTGTTGTAAAAGGGTTAGCATTTGGAACAGAAATCGTTACCACAGGCGGATATCCTTGTTCTTGTACTTTTTTGACAATTACACTCACTTTAGTATCACTTCCTACACTATTGATGGCTTTTATTTCAACGGTATTGTTTCCAGTCACTAAGGGAATAGAGGATGTTAAGATATGTGTTGTTGGGTCAAAAGAAAAAGACGTTGAAGCAACTCCGTTTACTTTATACTGAATTTGCCCTGCATTAACAATATTGCTTACCGTAGCACTAATACTAAATGAATTTTGTCCGCTAACGGTATAAGGAGAACTAGGCGGATTAACAAAATGTACAACAGGTGGCAAACCGGGCATTTGTCCTCCTTTGTATTCTATCGAAAATACTTTTTCTTTTGTACCGCAATCATTTTCGGCATGAATAATAATTGTATTTATACCTTGTGTAAGATGCAATGTCGTTTCTAACCTCTTAGAGAGAGTTTGATAAGTTAATTGACTTGATGGCAACAACACTCCATTGTGCCTAACTGAAAGTTGATGTACGGAATTAATATTTTGGATTTCCGCTATTAATTGCACATATTCCTGCGTGGTTTGCGTTGACTGAGGTTGAATTACAGCAACAACAGGCTTAGTATTACATTCATACCTTATTGTTTTAATATCATTATCGCTTCCTGAAGCATTCGTTCCTTTCACTATAAATGTATTCGTTCCGGGAGCAAGAAGAAGATTAGCCGAAACCATCTTAGTCATAGGATTATAAGTAAAAGTAGAAACC
>JALTUD010000496.1 GCA_027047735.1 Flavobacteriales bacterium
CACTTTTATACACAAACTGTAAATAACTTCTTCAAAATAAATTTCCATAGCTGGGGCTATGCAAATTTATTTTTCATCGTCTAAGAAAACTAAATTCCATTTTCTTTGCACTTACCTGACCCGCGTTAGGGATAGGAGCGGCATCCTTTTGGTTTGTTTGCTTTATGCAAACCAAAAGATATAGCGGATAGCCCGACCCTTATCCATCAAACAAACGTTTCGCGGTAGCGATATGTTTGTTTGATGGATAAGGGAAACGCCCAAAAGATTAATGAAAGAGAAGGTTAATACCATTTTAATTTAATAGATGATTAAAAATAAATTCAAAAAAAAATTGTAGAGTAAAAAACAATATCTACCTTTGCCGAAATTTCAATAAAAGGTATCATTTTTAAAACTCAAAATGAAACAAACAAGTAGAATAAAATCATTGGTGTTAATGGGCTTAACGATGCTCATTTCTTTTGGCGTGTTGGCACAGCACGAGGAACATGGGGCAAAAACAGAAGATGCTCATTCGGAACACGCAGAAGCTCAAGAGTTTAATCCGGTGAAAACAATAATGGATCATATTAAAGATGCGAATGAATGGCATATCATTACTTTAGATGAAGAAAGTGCTCATCCTCAGCATGTGAGTGTTCCTCTTCCCGTGATTATTTACGATGAAGAAGGGTTGAAAGTGTTTATGTCGAGTGAAATTGCTCACGGACATGAGCATCAAGGTTATACCATGGTTGATGGTTCGGTGGTTTCTGTTAGCGGTAAGAAAAAAGCAGACATGTTTGACGTAGTAAAAGGAAATTTGTCGACCGAAAAATTATTCTATGATTTGTCGATTACTAAAAATGTAACAACGCTTATATTATTGTTGGTCATTCTTTTATTGGTGATGGTGAAAGTGGCGAACAATTATAAAAAAGATTTTGTACCGCGAGGAGTAGCAAAGTTTTTAGAACCTATTATTCTGTTTGTTAGAGATGATATTGCTAAGCCAAACATTGATGCAAAGCACATGAATAAATTCATGCCTTTTTTATTGAGTGTGTTTTTCTTTGTGTGGTTCGCTAATATGATGGGGTTGGTTCCGTTTATGCCGTTTGGAGCTAATGTTACGGGAAATATAGCAGTAACATTTGTGCTGGCTTTGATTACTATGATAGTTGTTAATGTAAATGGTAATAAAGGATATTGGCAACATATGTTGTGGATGCCGGGTGTGCCGGTTCCTGTGAAGTTATTGTTAGCTCCAATCGAG
>JALTUD010000497.1 GCA_027047735.1 Flavobacteriales bacterium
AATCGGTACTTAGCAAACTCATGTTAGCCACACGAACATCCGTACGAACTCCTTCTACTTCTTGAATGTACCAAAGAGGGAAAGTATCATTATCCCCATTCGTAAACAAGATTGCTCCTCCATTTTTGTTTTTATCACAAGAAACCAAATAGTTATAAGCCAAATCTCTTGCAGTTGTACGATTAGAACGGTCGTGGTCGTCCCAATTTTCTATTGCCATAAGTGTTGGCACAACAAGTGTTAAACCTACAGCTAACACGGCATGTAAGACACGGTTATCCGAAACTTTTCCTACTGCCATCATTAAACCGAATAAAACAGCTATGACAACAGAAACATAAAGAACAACATATAGGTCTGTAATAAAATACAAAGCTAAAATTGTACTCCCTATAGAAACAGACAAGATGTTAGAATCAACATCTTTTGTAAACAGCTTATGAGCAGATTGATACAAAGCATAAACTCCAACTCCCAACCATATTGCAAAAGCATAAAACGAAGCGGCATACGCATAATCACGTTCTCTCGGCTCCATTGGTTTTTGATTTAAGTAAACAACAATTGC
Source organism: Flavobacteriales bacterium (assembly GCA_027047735.1). Lineage (GTDB taxonomy): Bacteria > Bacteroidota > Bacteroidia > Flavobacteriales_D > Parvicellaceae > S010-51. The sequence goes on from JALTUD010000497.1 coordinate 569, forward strand.
TATTCCCGTAAGTAAAAACAATAACAAAATAGTAAACCAATCTTTAGGTGCTTTAACCATGTGAAATATAAAACCTATCAGAGCCAAAATCAATGGTAACATATAGTAGATATTTCTACCCTTATTTAATGCTAAATATTCCGGCAAGTTATCTTGTGTTCCCAATCGTGCTTCATCAATAAAATCAATCCCGCTCAACCAATTTCCTTCCAATATTTCATTACCGCTACCAGGCGTTTTCCCATTTCCTTGCACATCGTTTTGTCTTCCGGAAAAATTCCACAAAAAATAACGCCAATACATCCACCCTAATTGATAGCGGAAAAAGTAACGAATATTTTCTCCCATTGTCGGCATATACAAACCGTCTTTAGCTATCATTTCCGCTTCTTTAGTATATCCTTTAGATATTAAAAATTGATATTGTTGTTCTCTATCCGTTACCCCTTGAATAGGAATACGAGGATCCGGAGGCAACACTTTATTTGGGTTTCCTTCATAGTCACTCCACACCATATACAAAGGACCTTTCCCTTGGCGGTACATTCTGGGGAATATCGTAGTATATTCAGCAACATACTTCTTTTCACCTGCTTTACCTTCATTGGTATTTATGTATTTTGTCATTACATCATCCTCAAAAGCCAATTGGAAATTAATTCCCTTATCTTTAAACTCTTGGTTTAACGTTGCAACATCGACTAAGAAATTATCTTTTTCCCATCTATTCATAAAAGAAAACTCCTTCTCAGGAACAGAAATCCTTACCTTTTGTGAATTTCCCTTTATTTTTTTAAAACTAGGGCTAATCCCCATTAGATATAATTGCTCTTTAATCTCCTGAGCTTGCTGTTTCGTTACTTCGCCATTTGCTGCATTTTCTGTTATGGCATAAACTTGCATATAGGCACTTTTAGGCGGCTTCAAATGCTCCTCATCACAGCCGGGATAAGTTGGAGAATTCCAATACTGACCTTTAAGAATAGGCCAAGCTCCGTATTGATCACGATTCAGATAGGATACTAACGAGGCTAAAGTTTCAGGATTATTCTCATCCAAAGGAGGATTTGCTGCTGAACGCACCGGTATCATAACAAAGGATGAATACCCTATTAACAAAACGGCTAAAGACAAAAGAATAGTATTTAACGTATGCTTATTTTTTTGTGCGGTATAATATAACCCATACCCAAGTAAACCAATGGTTAGTAACACAAACACAAAAAAACCGGTATTAAAAGGCAACCCTAACGAGTTAACAAAAAACCGCTCAAAAGCATCGGCAATTCTAACCGACTTTGGAATTAACACCGCTTGTACAAAACCTAAGGTAAATACTGAAACCACCCCTGTTATCAGAAAAGATTTGAGAGTTATTTTTTTCGTCTTTTTGAAATAGATAACAAAACCAATTGCCGGAATCGCTAACAAGTTCAATAAATGAACTCCAATGGAAAGACCTATCATATAAGCAATAAAAACCAACCATCTATCCGGATGACCTGCAAACTCTTTTCCTTCTTCTATAGCTTTTTCATAAGCGTCCATTTCCACTTCCCATTTGAGTATAGCCCAAAACACGATAGCGGTAAACAAAGAAGACATAGCATATACCTCGCCCTCCACGGCAGAGAACCAAAAAGAATCAGAGAATGTATATCCTAAAGCTCCAACTACACCAGCCCCCATAATAGCAATGATATTTGCTGTGTCTAATTCTTCGCCTGTCTTGAATGCTAGTTTTCTAACCAACATGGTAATCGTCCAAAACATAAACAAAATGGTAAATGAGCTACTTAATGCCGACATTGCATTTATCATCATAGCTGCGTTTTCCGGACTAGCAAAGGCTGAAAATAGACGCCCCAACATCATCCAAAAGGGGGCTCCGGGAGGATGTCCTACTTCCAATTTATTGGCTGTTGTAATGTATTCACCACAATCCCAAAGACTTGTAGTTTCTTCCATGGTTAACAGATATACCGCCGTTGCGATAAAAAACACCAACCATCCCGTAAGATTATTTATTTTTTTATAATTCATTTTATTAATTATTTTGCGTTGCGAATTTAATAAAATAAATAGGTTAATCAATTCATTTTATACTTTCGTAACAATTTTTATATTTTTTTATGTTTTTCTTTATCCTTAAATCCGCAAGTGCTTTCGTTATGAAAAGTCAAAATGTGCATTATGATTGGTCATTCACAGTTTTGAGACACGCAAGCGTAGCCGTAGCTACGGTGAGTATCGAAAAACGAGCATTGTCAATAATGATGCGGAGTTTGACTTTGGAATAAAATTTCACTTGCGGATTTAAGGTTTATTCTTTCCCTTTCTATATTCCATGTATTCTTTAGATAATCTTCATTTGTTAAACCTGTTTTACCTTAAATCCATATCCTTCTCTTTTATTTTTTTAAATTTTTTGCTTTTTTTATTTGGTTCTTATTTATTTTTATTCTTATATTTGCACCGCGTTAGTAAACAACGCACCACATATTGTCCCATGGTGTAACTGGCAACACGTCTGTTTTTGGTGCAGAAGAGTCTAGGTTCGAGCCCTAGTGGGACAACAAGAAAAGCCTGTAAATACTTAGTTTACAGGCTTTTCTGTTTTATATATTTATCTTACAACTTGATGGAAATAAACTTCTAATAGAATAACATGTATTAATTCCGCCACTTTTTATTTACCAACTGATAACAAATTCGCTAAATGAAAGCAATAACATATTTATTTATATTAAGTCTAATCATCGGAGGGTGTGGTATTACCTCCAAAACAACCAAAAACAACAGAAATACAGTAGATGATTTTGCAACAACCATAAGAAAAGAAGATTTAAAAAAACATTTGGAAATATTGGCTTCCGATGAGTACGAAGGGAGGGAAACAGCCATGCCCGGACAAAAAAAAGCAGCGAAATACATAGCTGATTACTTTGCAGAAATAGGTTTAGAAAAAGGAGTAAACGACACCTCTTATTTTCAAAAATTCCCCGTTGATGTTCGCGACCCTAAAAGAGTGTCATTGAGAATAAACGGAGAAAAATTACAATTCTTAAAAGACTTTTATTATTTCGGAAGTTTTAATGACACGCTATTAACTCAAAAAGATATTGTTTACGTCAATTACGGCATTGATTCCCCCGGTTATTCTGACTACAAAGATATAGATGTAAGAAATAAAGTGGTTTTGGTTCGAGAAGGGATTCCCGAGAACCAACCCATTAATGAAGGATGGAAAAATTGGAGAAAAAAAGTGGAAGCTGCACAAGAACACGGAGCTTTGGCTGTTATCTCCATCAAGGATAATTTTGAAGAAAATGTTGCTCGTGTAGGCTTTTTTATACAAAACCCAAGAATGCAGTTACATAACAAAGGGATGAAGGATAAAAAAAAATTAATACCTTATTTCTATATTTCTCCTAAAAAAGCACAAGAGATTCTTTCGATAAATGCTTCTTCTACTCCAAATAAAGTTGTTGGAAAAGTTGATATTGACTTGAATATCAATCAAGTTTTGGAATCGGACAATGTATTGGGTTTTTTGGAAGGAACAGACAAAAAAGACGAAATTGTTGTGATTACAGCACACTACGACCATTTAGGTTATGACAATGGAGAGGTTTGCAATGGAGCAGATGATGATGGTTCAGGTACAGTGGCGGTTTTGGAATTGGCACAAGCATTTATGGAAGCTAAAAAAGCAGGTGCAACACCGAGAAGAAGTGTTTTATTTATGACCGTTTCCGGAGAAGAAAAAGGATTGTTAGGCTCTGAATACTACACAAAAAACCCCGTTTATCCGTTAGAAAAAACTGTTGTTGATTTAAATATTGACATGATTGGAAGAATAGATAACAACCATCAAGATAATAATTATGTTTATCTTATTGGCTCCGATAAAATCAGCTCGGATTTACATGAAATAAGTGAAAAAGTCAATGCGGAAAAAACCAAATTAGTTCTAGATTACACTTACAACGATGAAGACGACCCCAATCGTTTTTACTACCGCTCGGATCATTACAATTTCGCAAAAAACGGAATCCCTGTCATCTTTTATTTCAGCGGAGTGCACGAGGATTATCATAAGCCGACCGACGATGTGGAAAAAATAGATTTTGAAAAAATACAAAAAACGGCTCGTTTGGTTTTTTACACCGCTTGGGAAGTGGCTAACCGAGATGAGCGGTTGAATACAAAACATTAGT
>JALTUD010000498.1 GCA_027047735.1 Flavobacteriales bacterium
AACTGTCGGATTAGCAGTTTTCTATAAGGAACTCCATTCAATTCAAATCTTTATTCGAGTTGAAGCTCAATTTAATCGTTAAGCACTAAATCCAATTTCTCGTTTAAAAAACTCAATTTCTGAAAAAAATTCAAAAAGGCTTAAAACTCAATATTCAGCACAAAAATTTCGTCTTTCTCTATCCGTTTGTTCAGTCTTAATCATCAGTATTTTAAAGAACTTTTTTATTTTTTAATGAAGGGCAACGTGTGGGTATAGCACGTAGCCGACGTTAGTCGGCTATGGGCTATACGCTGTGTTGCCCTTCGTTTTCTTTTTTTTTATTCGTTTTCTCGTTCAGTTCTCTTCAATTCTTAGGTTAAGCACCTTGCAAACAGAAAGCACTAAAACTCCTCTAAGCTACAAATTTTCAAGACTTATTCTTTTTTTAACTTTTACTTTTTATCAACAATTTATTCATTTGTTCTTAAATTTCTGTTCACGAATGAATTTACTTTACTTCTCTCCTATATAAAATTCAATTTCAAACGTTTCTGGCTCTCTTACGATTTTATTATTTCTCTCGTTAACATTTCTGTTTTAAACAAAACTTATCCGTTTTTTTGTCAATTCTCACGGAAGTTTAATCGAATCTATTTTACAAATCTTGAAATGTTTAAATATCTTGAGTTTTAGATTTCTTCGGTTGAATGTTTGCGTTTGTTTAATTTTAAGCCTTAATCAATTCGCTAAGAATCAGGTTTAATTCTCAGTCATTTTTTACAGAAATTTAACGAGATTGTTTAATCAATTCTCACGGTGCTTTGTCAAATCTTTTCGTTAAGATTTTAAGGTTATTTTATCAATTCTTATTCTCTAGTTTAATCTTCTCTCAAAAATAGCTAGAAACTGTCGGATTAGCAGTTTTCTAAAAGGAACTCCATTCAGTTCAAATCTTTATTCGAGTTGAAACTCAATTTATCCGTTAAGCACTAAATCTAATTTCTCGTTTAAAAAACTCAATTTCTGAAAAATTCAAAAAAACTTGTCGCTCAAAATTCAGCACAAATGTTTAGTCTTTCTCTATCCGTTTGTTTAGTCTTAATCATCAGTATTTTAAAGAACTTTTTTATTTTTTTAATGAAGGGCAACGATGGCGGTATGAAACGTTGGGGATTTCGGGATTACTTCACTATCAAAGTATAGCGAACTTTGATGCGAGAACTGAGGCTCGAATAACCGTTTCGCCCCCAATGTTTTATGACCGCGTGTT
>JALTUD010000499.1 GCA_027047735.1 Flavobacteriales bacterium
GAATATAATCGTGTAAATCGTTTTTTCTTAGACTCATTGGGAATGCCTTTGTATATGTTAAGACGTCTTCAACCGATGATGGTGGCACAAATGGTAAGTGTGAAAGACTTAAATTCCGAACAAGAAAATGCCTTGGATTTGTATTGGTTTAAGTTGGCAAAAAAACAAAAAAAACAGTGTGTAGGACTTGAGAAGCCGGAGGAACAAACCAACGCAATTAAATCTATTCCCGTTAGGGAACAAGCCAAACAATTACTGGAAGCTGTTGATAATTACGGTAAAGAAGAAAGCGGTTTTGATGTAGAACAGATAATGGAGGTTTATTTGAGTGGAAATTTAGATAGTCTGATGGTATTGACGGAAGCAACTTACGCGGATGATTCTCTTGGCTTGTCAAATCGGTTTAATGAAAATTTTATATACTCGCGAAATATAAAAATGGCAGATAGAGCCGAACAGTATTTTAAAAAAGGAAGCGTGTTTATGGCTGTGGGAGCCGCTCATTTGCCCGGAGAAAAAGGTGTGATTGAATTATTGAGAAAAAAAGGTTATAAAGTAGTACCTTTACCTTTTTCTAATCGTAAATAATTTAATTTACTTGTATTAGGGATGGTATCCCTAATGCATATAAAATGAGCACCATAAAATGTTTTAAATTTCTTTATCCATCTTCATAAAATTTTTCCATAGCTCGGCTATGCAAAAATTTTATTCATCGTCTAAAGAAACTAAAACTCATTTTCTTATTGCTCATTTCAGATGTATTAGGGATAGAACGGCATGTTTGAGCTCTTTTTTGCTTGCTTGCTGTTTGCAAGCAAAAAAAGCGAGTAGTGATAGCCCGACCCCGATTTACAAAAGAAACGTTTCGCGGTAGCGATATGTTTCTTTTGTGAATCGGGGGAATACCCAAATAAAAAAGATGTAAATGAATAAAAAAGAAAAAGTAGAATTTATCATTAACGAATTGGAACGTTTGTATCCCGAAACGCCCATTCCTCTTGACCATAAAGATGAATATACACTGTTGATAGCGGTGCTTCTTTCGGCTCAATGTACGGATAAAAGGGTGAATATGATTACGCCTGAATTGTTTGCTAAAGCAGATAATCCCTATGATATGATTGAATTGGGGCAAGAGGAAATTCAACGGATTATACGCCCGTGTGGGTTGTCGCCTCGCAAATCGAAAGCTATTTACGAATTGTCAAAAATTTTGGTGGAAAAATACAATGGGAAAGTACCTGCCGA
>JALTUD010000500.1 GCA_027047735.1 Flavobacteriales bacterium
GATTTGATACCAAGTGTTTGGGCAAGATATATGGTGCAAGCTCCTTTTGTTGTAGAAGGCAATTTAAGGCTGATGTACAATAGCATGCTTTGGTTAGGTGTTGGATATAGAACACAGGATGCGGTTGTATTAGAGTTGGGACTTGAATTTAAAAAGTTTGTCATTGGATATGCGTATGATTATACATTATCTGATATTAATACAGTTAGTAACGGAACGCACGAATTGATAGTTGGTTATCAAATAGGAATTGACACATCTCCGAGAACTTCCTCTTGGAAAACCAGAAATAGAATTTATACGAACAGTAGAAAATAGACTAAATGAAGTATCTTTTATCGATTCTATTGATTGGGTGTTTATTTGTGTCCGGAAAAGCACAAGTTGAATTGGCGGATTATCTTTTTGATAATTACGAATATAAATTGGCGATTAAATATTACGAAAAAAGTGATTTACTAAATCAAGGAGAAGCCAAACGTTTGGGGCTGGCGTATTACTACGTAAATGATTTTAAGAATGCTGAGCGAATCTTTAAACAAATTGCTGATGCAAAACGCCTTAACTACGAGGATTCAATCATTTTTGCAGAATCTTTAAAAAACAATAAAGAATTTGATTTAGCTCTAAAGTACTTACCCAAAAAACCTAAAAATGAAGTCGATAAGGTGTTTATTTCCGACATCAAAAAAGACATTGATTTTTTAAGGAAGTACTATGCGGAGGAAAAAGAAACAGAAGTTTCTATTTTTAATCTAAAAAAAATAAATACACCTGCGGCAGATTTATATTCCAAGCCTTTTAAGCGAGGAGTACTCTTTATATCCGAAGATAAAAATGAAGACGATATTCTTGTTTTGAAGCAAAGCGACACTCTTTCTCAAAAAGATGAATTAGCCTATGGTTCTCATTTAAGACCAAAAGCAACATTATATTATTATTCTAAAAAAGACGGAAAAAATAAAATATCAATGCCCGAAGATTTTCACGTGGGAGCTTTTGATATAGATTATAAAAACGACTTAATTTATCTAACGCGAACGGATTTTGTCAAAAAATGGGATAAGTATAAACAACAACCTCATATCTGGGTTGGTTTTTTGGATATAGAAAATTTACGCGTAGATAATTTGGAAAAATTAAAATTCGACGGATTGAAGGACGATATCCCTACCGGTCATCCTTGTTTAGTTCCCGATACGAATATTATTTATTTTTCTACTGTTCCGGAAGAGGGGGGGCAAGGAGGTTTTGATTTGTATTCGGGGTTATTAAACGATAAGAAAGTGGATAGCTTACGAAATCTAGGGGCGGGAATTAATACAGATGGAGATGAGTTCTTTCCAACTTTAGCCGATTCCAATTACCTTTATTTTACTTCCAACGGAAGACCCGGATTTGGAAATTTAGATATTTATAAAGCAGAAATGATTAATTATCATTTTCCAAGAAATACAGAAATACTTCCCGAACCTTTTAATTCTCCCGCCGATGATTTTTGTTTCATCTACTCTAGAAATAAAAAGAATAAAGGATACATAACTTCCAATAGATATGGAGGAATGGGAGACGATGACCTCTATTTATTTAAAATGGGAAAACAGCTGGTGTCCGGTATTGCTCGTGATGCGGACGGAAATATATTGGTAGGAGCTTTAGTTCAATTGTTAGATTTAGACGGAAATGTGTTGGCTGAAACCTATACCGATGAAAATGGAAGATATGCCTTTAGAGTTCCTCCCGGCGAATATGAGTTGCTGATTACAACCGAAGACGGTTTTGTAGCTCGTCAGCGAATAACGGTAGATGAAAATTGGGATAATAATAAAGATATTAATTTACAATTGATTGAAGATACAGGAATAGCGGAGGTGAAAAGTGTCGTAACAGGGGACGATATAGACACACCATTAAGTCAAGTAACGATTCAGACCTACCGAAAAAATGACGAAGGCGGAGAGTGGGTGCTCGTAGATTCTTTGGTTACGGATGAGACAGGCGAATGGAAAGCGGATTTACAACGAAATTTAGATCAAAAAGTAGTATTCAAACATAATTTATATGAAACTCAAACCGTTGAAGTGTTAGCAAAAGACCCTGAACGTTCCTCTAAAATCAACGAAATGTTGATGGGAATAGAAATGAAACGGGCTACAATGGGAGGTCAAATTCTTGATGCAATCACCAATAAACCGGTTGCAGATGCCGTTGTAGAACTATACGAAAAGCAAGCCGATGGTTCGTGGAAGAAAGTAGCCTCTGTTCTAACCGATAAAGATGGAAATTGGCAACACAACATAGATAATACTAAGGCATACAAAGTAATTGTAAAAAGAGAAGGATATGATGATTATGCCTTTAGAGTTCCGCCGGTATATGAAATGACTGATGAATATCGTAAAAAACTACTAGCTAATATCAGTACTAAAAAACTAAGCCCATCTGCTGAGTTAGATGCAAAAATAAATATAGACAATATTTATTTTGAATTTGGAAAAAGTGATATACAAGAAGATTCATATGAAATAATGAATAATATTTATAAGTTCTTACGAAGAAACAGTACCATCGTTGTAGAGTTAAGTGCCCATACAGATTGCTACGGAAGCGAAGAACAAAACATGAAACTATCCAAGAAAAGAGCAGAGGCTTGTTATAAATATTTAGTTGATAAAGGAATAGATAAAGCCAGGTTAGTACCGAAAGGATATGGAGAATCTCAAATGCTGAATACTTGTGAAGAACAACGAAAAGACCCGAAAGCAGCAGCAATCAACAGAAGGGTAGAATTAAAAGTTCTTGAAAGAGCACCTACTTTCTAAATTGTAGGAAAATGAATTTATATTCAAAAAAGCAACGATGGAAACTCTTATTAGTCGCCTTGGCAACACTAATAATAGGAGTTACATTATGGTATTCGGGTCTAATAGCAAAGAAAGTTCAGCAGGAAGAACGTCAAAAAGTAAAATTGTGGTCAGAAGCCATTCGTAAAAAAGCGGAATTAATCCATATTACAGATGATGCCTTTAAACAGCTGGCGGAGCAAGAGCGAAAAAAGGTGGAATTGTGGGTGTCTGCAACCAAAGAAATGCAGAAAGACTTAAATGATTACAGTTTTGCTTTATCCATAATTCAAAATAATAAAAGTATTCCCTTAATACTGACCGATGAGCAAAACCAAGCTATAACAACAGCCAACCTACAGGATTTAAAAGACGACACATTACAAAAACTCATAGCAGTTTGGGGTAAAGAAAACCCTCCGATAGAAATTGCCTTTGCTGGAAAAAACAAACAAAAAATATACTATACTAATTCAAAAAAGTATTTTGATTTGCAACACCGAAGGAATGAATTGATTACGTCCTTTAACAAAGATTTGGTCGATAATTTTGCAATGGTTCCCGTTGTGTTTGTAAAAGAACCTTCAGGAGAAATAGTAGCCACCAATGTAAGCGAAAAACAAATAAAAAAAGCCGGAGGAGTAGATAAGTTATTAAAACAAATGTCCGAAGAAAATAAACCGTTAGAGTTAGTTCTGTCTGATGAAAACTTAGGCAAAGTATATTTTCAAGACTCCAAAACACTAAAGCAATTACGCTATTTTCCGGTAGTAATGCTTCTATCCATAGGGGTTTTCTTAATCATAGCTTATTTCTTGTTTAGTACCTTCCGAAGAGCCGAACAAAATCAAGTTTGGGTAGGAATGGCAAAAGAAACCGCTCACCAGCTTGGAACACCGTTATCCTCCTTAATGGCTTGGATAGAGTTACTTCGAATGCAAGGCGTAGAAGAAAATTCCCTCAAAGAAATGGACAAAGACATCAGAAGATTAGAAACAGTAACCGAACGATTCTCAAAGATAGGCTCTGAAACCAAATTAGAAAAAGTAAACCTGTGTGAAGTTCTGCAACACAGCACCGATTATCTCGAAAAAAGAGTCTCAAAAAAAGTCGTTTTCTCAACAGAATGCCCCGAAAAGAACATAAAAGTCAAACTAAATATCCCCCTTTTTGAATGGGTCATAGAAAACCTAACCAAAAATGCCGTTGATGCAATGGAAGGAGTAGGTAAAATATCATACAAAGTAATTGTAGAGGACGACAAAATCAATATCTATATTCAAGATACCGGAAAAGGAATCCCGCAAAGCAAACTAAAAACAGTTTTTGAACCAGGTTACACCACCAAAAAAAGAGGTTGGGGCCTAGGCCTATCTTTAGCCAAACGTATCATCGAAGAGCATCACAAAGGAAAAATAACCGTCCATAAATCCTCGGAAAAAGGAACAATTTTTAAAATATCCTTGTCCGGAGTTGACGAATAATTTGGGCGTTTCCATTACAGCATAAAAAAGCAGTTTCGTTGCACTACACCACTTTTCAACGCCGTAATGGTCGGGCTATCCGCTATATCTTTTGCCCTCCAAAAGGAGGGAGGGCAAAAGGATGCCGCTCCTATCCCTAACGTGCAAAAAAAGAGTGGTAGAAAATGAGTTTTAGTTTTTTATAGACGATGAAAAAAATATTTACATATCTTTTTATGCGTAAACGTAAAAAACATACAAGATAAACATAAGTACGTTGATAGTCAATTGTTTAAGCCCTTAGCTTAATGACATTGAGCCCCAGCTATGGAAATAAAATATAAAGAAATATAAGGACACTAAAAATATTTTATTGTGCTTAGATTAACTGTGTTAGACGATCCCTAACGCACGTGAAATGAATGTAAGAAAGTAGAGTTTGTAGTTATCAGAAGACAAA
>JALTUD010000501.1 GCA_027047735.1 Flavobacteriales bacterium
CCATGACTTGCTAACCCTCCTTTCCATACTTGTGGTATTTCGGTTAAATGCTGAGAATAATACCCCCAATCATAAAAGAAAACATGTCCTAACCTCGCACCTACAACCGTTCCTACTACAGCATATAGCAATATTTTATCTAACCATTCTTCACTTACATTTTCATTTTTAAACATTTTTTGCATCAACGAAAACCCTAAGAAAAAAGCTAAACCGAAAAGGACACCATAATAACGTATCATTATCGGAGTTTCTATAATATTAGGATTTACATCCCATGTGATGAACGAAAATATTTCCATAGTGTATGGTATTATGAACGAGCAAATATACTATTTTATTTTAAGAGCGAGTATGATACCATTTAAACATTGAAACGGGCCTTATAAAGCGTTTTTATTTTCCTTATCCATTTTCAAATGGTATTAGTTCTAAGTCTATGCGTATATTTGCCATTTCTTACTTCAAATATTGGATTACACCATTTAAACGGGCAGAAGAAATCATTAGCAAATAAATTGAATATACTAGAATACATAGAACGGCACAAAATAGCAATACTTATCACTGCTTTTATCCATATGATTCTCCTTGTCTGGTTTAATGTACAAGTAGTCATACATAAACCTTACAAAGCTAAAGAACGCGTGGTAATGCAATTGGATTTTTCCGATGATAAAGAAGTTCCAACACCACCGGAAGAACCGGAATCAAACAACAATGGACAAAACACACCGTTAACCAATGCTGTACGAAACGCTTCTCAAGAAAAAACTACCTATACCAACGAAAATTTTAGCAGAAGTAAAGCAGAACAAGAAGTTTGGGAGGAATTAAAAGCTATGGAACAAGCCGAGTTCAATTCTTTAAAGAAAAAAGAGGATACAGAAGAAGATCACAAAGATAATCGTCAAGAGGAAATAAAAATTGACAAAAACTTGGTAAAAGAAGGTGCTGAGCAGAATAATAAAGCAGAGTATGGAATGGATATAAAAGCCACAGCTACCTACTTTTTAGAAAATCGTTCACCTCAACGGAAACCGACACCTTCCTATAAATGCACATCAGAAGGTGTCGTAACTGTTAAGATAAAAGTCAATCAAAAAGGAATTGTTGTAGCAAGTTCCATCGACGAGGAAAAAACCAATACTTCTAATGATTGTTTGAGAAACGAAGCATTGAAATATGCGAAGCGATGGAGATTCACCCAAAACTTCAACGACCCTTTGAGAAAGGAAGGA
>JALTUD010000502.1 GCA_027047735.1 Flavobacteriales bacterium
GAAAAAGATTTTGTTATTCCTCAAAGATTACGAGAACTTTGGGAAAAGAAAGATTACGGCGTATATGCCACAGACGGAACTTTACGAGTTTGTTTATTAGGTTCAAATCACACAACCGGAGGAAATTCCGGAAGTCCGGTAATTAATGCCGAAGGACATTTAGTAGGAATAAACTTCGACCGTAGTTGGGAAAGCACAATGAGCGATATAAAATTTGACCCCGATATTTGCCGTAACATAATGGTGGACATAAAATACGTGCTTTGGGTAATGGATAAATACGCAGGAGCAACCCACTTAGTCAAAGAAATGGAGTTGGTCGATAGAAATTGGCGTATCGAAAACGAGATAAAACTCAACAAAGAAAAGGTCAAAAAAATCACCAATTGGTTACGAGAAGCCCCCAATGATGAACACGCTCTTCTGGAGCGAGCAAAAGCATACTTTGCTTTGGATATGGAATTTGAAGCCTTGGCAGATTTAAACGCAATTCTCAATAAAAACCCTAAAAACATAGAAGCCCTAAACGAACGAGCAAGGTTTTATGCCAACAAAGGAAACTACTCAAAAGCTCTAAAGGATATAGATAAATCATTGAAAATAGATAAATATTCTAACTTGGAAGCCAACTTTATAAAAGGAACAATTTTGGCGAGTCAAAAGCAGTACGAAAAAGCAATAAAATACTTCAATAAAGCCATAGCTATAGATTACAGCCATTACAAATCCTACTACAACAGAGGAGTTTGTCAACAGGAATTAGGCAACACCGAAGAAGCCTGTCGAAACTTTAAATTAGCCAAACTAATGGGCGGAAAAGCAGCCGCAAATATGCACCGTTTAAACTGTGATTTCGGAGGTTGGTAAAATTAGAATTTGGGCGTTCCCCTCAACACAAAAAAGAGCATTCCCTTATCGGGAACGCTCTTTTTTGTATTGAGGGTCGGGCTATCCGCTATATCTTTTGCCCTCCAAAATGAGGGAGGGCAAAAGGATGCCGCTTCTATCCCTAACGCGAGCGAAATTGGCGAATAGAAAGTGAATTTTTGGTTTCTTAGACGATGAATAAAAATTTTGCATAGCACCAGCTATGGAAAAATTTTATGAAGAGGTTATTTACAGTTTGTGTATAAAAGTGAAATTAGATTATTTTCTTTTCAATCTAGGCATTTTTAAGAAGCATAGCCGTAGCTATGGTTCGCAAAAATAACGACGAGTGAAATGAAAAGAACTAATTT